>JAJYZU010000008.1 GCA_021799755.1 Thermoplasmata archaeon | reverse complement strand
TCCTCGAACTTCGTCTGAGATTCCATTATCAAGTATGCGAAACAAAGTTATTAACCATTGATATGGCGAAAAATGGAGAGGATTAAATGGAGGCGCGTGGTCTTCTTTGAACCTGATCAGAGAACTGATCTCACGATTTACAGGAGATTCTCGTATTTTCTTGCCCCGCTTCCCGGAGAGGAGAACAGGTTCCTGGCGGTTTCCACTCCGGAGTCGATCAATTACTATGTTGGCAGCAATCGCGACGGATCGCTCAGGCGTATGTCCTCCTTCTTCATTTCCCTTTATCCTTGTTACGTTGAAAGGGTTGAGCCAAATATTGGCCCTGGGAACGATGAATTCACGTTGATAAATGCGCGTAGAAACAGAAAAACCAAGGACTTTTTTGACCCAGAATTTGTCGCAAGAATCATTTCTGCGCCAAAGATCGCCGGATCAATCACCATCGCTTACGAGGTCGTTTTGAGATCGGGGAGCGATAAACTTCTGAAGGGTCTGGGGTACTCTTTCATAGTCAACGTAACGGTATACGGAAAGGATGAGGATAGCAATATGATAAAGTACATGCTCAGAAGAAGTCTCCACTCCTTAAAAACGAATCATGGGTGGATAATGCGGCTTTCTTCCAACAGACCTGTGATCTTCAGGGCTGATGTGTTCAAGAAGACAGAGGTGCTGATGAATTTCATAAGATTTCCTCTGGATCAGGAGCCCGAGTGATCTAATCGCTGTTGAGAGCCTTTACTATGGAATCCTTCATGTTTTGCCAGGGAACGAGTTTCAGTGCTTCTTCTGATGAGAACCATCCGTATGCATTATGCTCTCCGTCTGGATTATGTCCTATATCCGGGATAAATTTTGAAGAGGCCTCGACCAAGAATATATCCTCCCTGTAGTGGTTTCCGTTCTTTTCATATTCAAAAGATGAAAGGTAAGAGGTTTTGATCAATTGTGTATCGTCAAGGGAAATCTCTTCCATGAGTTCCCGTTTAAGGCCTTCTTCAATAGATTCGTTCCTGTTGACGTTTCCTGTTATAGTTTCCCAGTATGATTTGGGGGGAGTATAGTGCACCAGAAGAGCTTCCTTCCCGTCTCTTTTCCTGATCACCACTGCCTGTATTTTCCTGCCTGAGTTTGCCATCTTAAGCATTCATCCCGGGAATGATGTCGGATAGAGCTTTTTCAACGTCGGTGTATTTGAACTGGTAACCATTCTTAAGTACCTTTTCGGGAACTATTTTGCCGCCAGCTGCTAGCAACTCGAAGGCTTTCCCCACCCGTGCCTTCAGTATGAACTCAGGGATTCCTATGGAGGCTTTCCTGCCCATTACTTTGCCTATTGCACTGAAGAATTCCCTTGACGTGACGTATCCGGGAGAAGTTGCGTTTACTGCCCCCGATATGCCCCGATTCCGCATTGAAAAGTCAATGAGGCCGATCTCATCATTTATGTGAATCCATGAAAAGAACTGGTTACCTGGCTTTATGTATCCACCAAGGTGCTTCCTGAACACTGGAACGAGCTGTGAAAGTGCACCGCCGTCCCCTGAGAGAACCACGCTGGTCCTGATTTTCACTGTTCTCACGCCTGCATCTTCAGCCTTTCTTGTCGCAGATTCCCAGTCTTTAACCAGTTTTCCCCAGTAGTCATTTCCCCCTGGTGATTCCTCAGTGAACGTGTCGCCTGGACCACCGGGGCCATAGTATCCGCTTGCGCTTGAGTTGATGAATACTTCCGGCTTATTTTCGCACAGCGCAATCCCTGCAGATATTAGCTCCGTCAACTCAACCCTGCTTTCCCTGACAATTCTGTCATAGTCCGGGTATTTCTCGAATGCTGAGGAACCTGACATATTTATAACTGCTTTTGATCCCTCAGCAATCTTTCTTATTTCTTCTGGATCAAGTGGAAGTTTCTCGTATGATACGAGGCCGGGAAACATTCTCCGGGCTTTCTCCGGTTCTCTTGAGACTGACACCACATCATTTCCTCCGACAGAAAGAAACCTGACCAGTGATCTGCCTATTAATCCGGTTGAACCTATTACCATAATTCTATTTGTCATAAAATATAATCACAATATGAAGTATAAAGCTGTGTAAAATAATATTTTATCGCCTGCTTATGATTTTTATATTGTGTGAATCAGTTTTGCAGCTTCTCTACTGTGAGTTTGTTCCCGTTAATGTCCGTGACCACGACCTTCTCCCCTATGCTTAGAGGCTCGGTGCAGTAGGCTCTCCAGATCTGCGAGTCTATTCTCACCTGGTAATGATCCGATACTTTCTGTTCTACGGTCGCAACCTTGCTTAGCATGCCTTCCTTTCCAGTAACAGATTGCTGGCCAAATGGATATCGCGTAAAGAATCTTCCAAACCAAGCGCCGAAGAAGAAAAACCCAACCGCAACGACCAGAAACGCGAGTATTAGCAGTAAATCCATGTTATAAGATTCAAACCTGTTATTTTATCCTATTGCACGTTTGCATTAGGCATAGATTCTGGATTTTGTATTGAAAAATTTTAAACAGAAAATAATTATGTCTCGTTCCTGGTTCATGCTTTTTCAACAGTTTCAATATCCATCTGCTTTATTGTGTAAACCCTCTTTTTTCCAAATGGACGAAACATTTTGCCGTTTCCGTGGTAAAATTTGGAAAAGAATTCCACGTAAATAAGCCTTGCACCCTGTATTCCGGGCTCGAAAATGGCAATGGCAAGGTTGAAGACCTGACCCAGAACAAGGATAAAAACCCCAACTATTACCATGGGGAAAGAGTGAGCATCCTGCATGAAGATAAGATCGACTACGTATGCCAGTATCACCGAAGCAAGGAGTATACCCACAATCCTCGTGTACGACAATATGTGGCTGATCATTGATGGAAGCTCTACTGCACCAAGGACTCCCTCAAATACGAATATTATGCCAATACCCGCAATCGCAATGACCAAAGCTACATAGTTTCCGGTAGAGTTAAAATTGTGGTAGATCAGGTCAAGACCGGTCACAGCTATTCCCCAGGCAAACATGAGCCAGCCAATTTTTCCATATGCCCCTTTGCGGTTTCCACGGGAGTATTCGGTTATGAATCCCATGATCAGTCCCAGTGAGACCATGAAGAGACCGATGTAACCGGAAAGAAGAAGCAGCTTTGACAGGGATGTTATAACATTGAACAGTTGCGGATGATATAGCTGGAATCCAAAAAATTCGTCGAAGAATAGCCCGAATATTATCGCCATGATTGAGGACGGTATGAGTGCCTTTGCAAGTGTTCTGAGGGGCCCCCGGCCTAATATCACGATGACAAAATTGGACAGTTTTTTGGGAAATTTGAACCATTTGGCCTTTCCATCAAGCTTCCTGATTATGAGTATGGAAAATAACAGTATGACCAACCCGTATCCGTAGTCTCCAAGCATGAGGCCGAAGAACAGAGGAAAAACCATAGCAAAAATGAGGGTTGGGTCATATTCAGACTCCTGGGGCAGTGAGTAGAATCTTATGAAGAACTCAAACACCCTTATCCTCTTCGGGTTGTTGAACATGGTAGGAGGCTCATCCTTGGTCTCAACCTCGCTTATGATGATGCTGCCCCCCGTGACCTTGTTGAGCGTCTTGATCATGGTCTCATATCGTGATTTTGGAACCCAGCCCTCCAGGACAAATACCTCAGATGTCGATCCCATTCTCTCATAGACTTCAATCTTGCTTTCCTCTATCTCAAGCTGCTCCCTGATCTGAACTATGTCACTAAAGTGTTTTTCCGAGATTTGCTTCAGAGCGGCGTTAATTTCTTCCAGTTCCTTCTCTCTCTCCTTTTTAATCTCCGCCATTGAAGCGAGGTATTCCTCCGGCTTACCACTGGCCTCTGGAACTATTCTCATAACAGATGCATTCTCAGAAGATATCCTGGCAAGGTTTGATTCTTCACGGTCCGGAATCACTGCCAGAAGTGCGCCAGATCTCTCTATGACCAGCGCATCACTTATCTGGGATTTTATTGATGAACTAAGTTCCTCCGGATATGCCGACTGAATCACGTATGCCTTTGTAGATTTCCCATTAAAAATACTGAGATCATAGTTCAATCCCCTGAGAAATTCAACGGTCTCTGTTCTTATGCTGATGTCCTTGATATCAGCCATAAGGTCCTCCTGCTTCTGCTTAAGTGTCCTGACATCACTGTCAATTGTTATTTTCGCGGCTTCCTTGAGGGTGTCATACACCGATGCAAAAGCTTTTTTGCCATTAACCGGAACTCTTGGAAGCGAATTTTCAAGTCCCTTGATCCTCTGCAGTTCGTTTGTCACGGATTTCTGGAAGTCCTCTTCCTCAATCCTCCCGAGCGATCCCTTTATGTCCCCTGAAACCTGTTCAATCTGTATCGCGTTGAAGTCATGCAGCACAGAGAGCACGATATCCTTCCTGTTGAGTGTGCTCATCACCCTCATCCGCAACATTTTTTCAGGTTTCAGTACCATATTTATTACTCCAGCAATTTCAGCAACTCGCTGTCGATCATTTTGTAAAGATCTTTCACGTCCATGTTCAGTTTGAGTTTTCCGGCCTTTTCCCTAGCCTCAGATATGACCGTTTCGGCTTTCTTCTGAGCAATTGAAACCTGGTTTTCTATGAATTTCTCATAGTCCCTTTCCAGCAGATCTCTCTGTTCATGCAGGTTTCCCGAAAGTGTTTTTTCAACAGCCTCGAGGTCGGTTTTTATCTTTTCTGACAGTTTCGCAGTTTCTGTCGCTGCGGCCCCTTCTGCTTCCTTTATCTTTTTCACAATCTCCAGATCGTCCATCATAACCACCCGCTAATGATCAGGAAAAATACCACAGCAACAGCTGCCGCATTCAGCGCATAGGTAGCAGAGATAATTCTCCTGAATTTCCTTATTACAGGGATTGCCTCAGGCTTGATCCTGTAGGCCCGATCAGTCCATCTTTTGTTGATATAGTTCATGGGATTCATGTCTCAACCCTCTGGCTCTCCATTTTCCTCTTTATGGTTTTCAGGGTAGTAAATGTGTCCCTTTCCATCTCGTCCAGCCTCATCCTTATGTATTTTGCCTCGTCCTTGAGCTCTGGTATCAGCACATTTTCAATGGCATTCGATCTTCTTTTGGTCTTATCTATTTCATGGAGAAGCTTTCGCATAGAGCTTTCCTTCTCGGCGACCTCTATGAGCATGTTGAACACCTGCTGAAATTTCTTCAGCGCTTCATTGACAGGGACTGGAAGTGATGACGCACGATACATGTACGAAACAAGTGATTGCCCAAAATTGACTTTCAGTTCCGGAATCCGCACGCCCATGATGTTCCTGGTCTTTATGCTGGACGAGTCGTCTGCCGACATGTTTGCTATTCTCTCAATGGTAAGGCTGCCGTTAAGTATTTCTGCCACCTGTATGGAACTTACGGCTTCGGTGACAAGTGCCCTTAAATTTTCCCTCATCCCGCTTACCGTTCTGCTTATCTTGAAGAATTCCATCACCAGCGACGATCTCTTCATCTTCAATAGATCCAGCCCTCTGGAAGCGAGCTTGATCCTCTTGTTCGTATTAATCAGTTCAATTCTTGTAGGTCTGAGATCCCTGCCAGGCATTATTCATCCTTCTTCCATTTACCGTACTTCTGTATCTGCTCCCTCTTAACCCTTTTCATGTCTTCCTCTGGAAGTTTTGAAAGTAGCTCCCATCCCAGATCGAGCGTCTGTTCGATTGTTCTGTCTTCGTAGAATCCCTGTTTCACATAATTTTTCTCGAAGTCGTCTGCAAATCGAAGATATTTTCTGTCATTGGGCCCAAGGGCTTCCTCGCCCACTATTGCGCTCAATGATCTGAGATCCTTTCCGTTTGCGTATGCTGAGTAAAGCTGGTCTGCCACACCGCGATGATCGTCCCTTGTTCTCCCCTTGCCGATCCCCTGATTCATCAACCTGGATAGTGAAGGTAACACATTGACAGGAGGGTATACCCCACTTCTTAACAGATCCCTGCTCATGACTATCTGACCCTCGGTGATATAACCAGTCAGATCAGGAATTGGGTTTGTTATGTCGTCTCCTGGCATCGTTAGGATAGGTATCTGTGTTATTGACCCATTTCTTCCCTTTATCTTTCCAGCTCTCTCGTATATGGTGGAGAGATCGGTGTACATGTATCCCGGGTAACCTCTTCTACCGGGAACCTCCTCCCTTGCAGATGATATTTCCCGCAGTGCTTCACAGTAATTGGTCATATCTGAAAGAATGACAAGGATATGCATGTTCCTCTCATAGGCGAGAAATTCTGCAGCTGTCAGAGCTGCCCTTGGAAGGATAATTCTCTCCATGGAAGGATCGGATGAGAGATTCAGGAACAGCACAGATCTGGATATGGCACCCGTGCTTCTGAACTCGTTTATGAAGTAGTTCGCTTCCTCGCTCGTGATTCCCATGGCCCCAAATATAACCGCAAAATTTTCTCCGCTGCCAAGGACCTTTGCCTGCCTCGCAATCTGGGCGGCGAGCCTGTTGTGCGGCAATCCGGATCCTGAAAAAATTGGAAGTTTCTGACCCCTGACAAGGGTGTTCATTCCATCGATTGTCGATATCCCCGTCTGGATGAATTCTGAAGGTTCTTCTCTCGAATATGGGTTTATGGCATCTCCCACAATCTCGTGTCTTTCCCGGCTCAGTATTGGCGGACCCTGGTCGATGGGGTTTCCGAGACCGTTGAATATTCGTCCAAGCATCTCATCCGATACAGATATGCTTGCAATACTTCCCGTGAATCGAACCTTAGTTTTACCGCTGTCCAGTCCCGCTGTAGGACCAAATGTCTGCACAATCGCAAGCCCGTTTCTGGTTTCCAGAACCTGGCCGGACCGTATATCGCCTTCTGGAGTGGTTATCTCCACAATCTCGTTGTATGCAGCATTTGGAACCTTATCTACAAACAGAAGAGGACCACTTATCTGTGATATCGATTTGTAGTTCAAACCTATCATTGTTTACCACCCTTTAGAAGTGAGGATACTTCTGCAGATATTTCCGATTCCACATTCTTGTAGTAATCGTTCACCTGATCCTCCTTCACTTCCTTCATCCTGGAGATCATTTCCCTGACTTTCAGTGACCTGAGCTGATCCATGGTTATTCCCCTTTCGATGATATTTGACTGGTTTTTCCCAAGGCTCAGGATAGCCTTCAGCATTAGAAACTGCTTGTTCACTGAACAGTATGTGTCAATGTCATCGAAAGCACTCTGCTGAAGGAAGTCTTCCCTGATTATTCTTGCAACGTCAAGCGCTGCTTTTTCTTTCTCTGGAAGAGCGTCATAACCCACAAGTTGTACAATTTCCTGTAGTTCGGCCTCTTTCTGAAGGATTCCCATGGCATCTGAGTATGTCGAACTCCACTCCAGTGAAACATTGGAATCAAACCACTTTGAAAGATCCTCCCTGTAAAGTGAATAGCTGTTGAGCCAGTTGATTGAGGGGAAATGCCTTCTTGAAGCCAGCGAGGCGTCGAGGGCCCAGAATACTCTGGTCACTCGCAGGGTATTCTGAGAGACCGGCTCTGAAATGTCACCTCCAGGAGGTGAAACTGCACCGACTATTGTGATTGACCCCCTACGCGTTTCGTTCGAAACGACGTTTGCATTTCCGGAACGTTCATAGAACTCTGAGAGTCTTCTGCCGAGATACGCAGGATAACCTTCTTCTCCTGGCATCTCTTCAAGCCTGCCGGAGATTTCCCTCAGCGCTTCTGCCCATCTTGAAGTACTGTCAGCCATCAGCGCAATGTCGTATCCCATATCCCTGTAATATTCTGCAATTGTTATTCCGGTATATATTGAAGCTTCCCTGGCTGCCACCGGCATATTGGAAGTATTGGCAATAAGCACGGTTCTTTCCATAAGCGGCTTTCCGCTTTTCGGATCCTGAAGCTCCGGGAACGTTGTGAGAATTTCTGTCATTTCGTTCCCCCTTTCACCACATCCCACATAGACTACGATGTCGCTATCCGCCCACTTTGACAGCTGATGCTGGACCACTGTTTTTCCAGAACCGAACGGCCCGGGAACTGCGACCGTTCCTCCCTTGGCGACTGGAAAGAACGTATCAATAACCCTCTGTCCGGTAATGAGCGGTTCGTTCGGCGGAAGCTTGTTGAGAACCCGTCTTGGGTTCCTGACAGGCCAATTCTGCATCAGGTGAAGATCAATTGATCCCTTATCGGTCTTTATTGATCCTATCCTGTCTGTTACTGTATATTCACCAGATTCGAGACTTTCTATTGTACCGCTCTCTATTCCGAGAGGGACCATAATCTTGTGTTTTATGAGACTTGTTTCGTCAACAAACCCTATAATCTGGCCTGCAACAACCTTGTCATTTTTTCGTGCGGTGGGGCTGAAAGCCCATTTTTTGTTCCTGTCCAGAGGTGCAGCGGTAAGTCCTCTCCTGATAAAGTCACCGCTTGTTTCCCTGATTACATCAAGCGGTCTCTGTATTCCGTCATAAATTGATTTGAGAAGACCCGGGCCCAGTTCCACTGAAAGCGGCATATGTGTGTTCTCAACCTTATCACCGGGCCTCAGGCCGCTGGTATCCTCATAAACCTGCACTGTTGCGATGCCCGCGTTCAAGCGGATAATTTCTCCCACCAGTCCAAGTTCTCCAACGCGCACCACATCGTACATTCTAGCATCTTCAATTCCTTCCGCGCCAACCACTGGCCCAGAGATTCTTACAATCTTTCCCATTATATCAGCTCCCTATGTCTACTCCCAATATTCTTTTTGCAAGTTTTGAAACAGATTCCTCTTCCCTTCCTCCAGGCATCGGAATGAAGATTATGAGTGGATCGGTTGATGCCATCATTCTTTCCAGCGCCTTGGGTTCTATGTGCTTCATCATGTTTTCTGATATTATTATCAGCGAGAATTCCCTTCTGCCTGTGATCCTGTTGATCTCAGCCTGAGCATTCTCCCCATGGATCTCGAAACAGTTCGAGATCCCTATCAGTTTGAATCCCAGTACCACTTCCCTTTCCCCGAGAACTGCCACAGATTTTGCTTTTTCCATGATTCACTCACCATATTTTAGAAGACCCGAAAGACTCAGTATTGTTTTCTCCGGTAACCTGTACGAGTTTCCGATAACTATGGACCTGAGCGCATTCCTCTCCCTTTCAGCCCTTATTATGAAGTCAAAGATGGAATTGATCGAGATAGATGACGATGACAGTGAAACATGGTATTTGTTGTAAATCTGGTCTCGGATTCTGAGTTCAAGTTCAGTCATTGCATCCTTTCCAGAGGTCCCAGCGAGGGAGAAACGCTCCATGAGGATCTGCATTATCTCCTGAAGTGTGCTGTTCCTGTAAAGTTCTTCAAGCTTCTCAACCGGATTATTGCCTCCATTGCTCAAAGCTTCCTTGACAAGCTGGAAGTCCAGTTCCACTTCCTTTGCCTTCAGGAGCACCATGAAATTCCTGGAATCAATGGTCTCACGGAAGTAATTTCTAATGATCTCCTCGTCTCCGTTTATAAATTTAAGTGATTCCATGATCGATGAATAGTAATAGGTATCCATGGCGGTGAACAGAACTGTGACATCTCCAACCCTTCTGTATTCGTCAAGTTTCTTCAGCATTTCAACACCTACCGGAAACCTGGAGAGGCTCTCGACAATACCCTCGATCGATGAAATTCCGATCAGCCCCTTGAATTCGTCTTGTGTAATGTTTCCTCCGAAAATACCCATCGGTATGTCCCGGAAGCTTATAATGAAGTTTTCATCCTCCTTGACCTCGTGCCCAAGCACCTTTGATGAAATCAGAATCTTAATATTCTCAATATCCCATTTTGAAAGATATATTTTTAAAAAATCCTTTGCCCCTGGGGGCGGAGCAAATAGCGCAAGCTTATTTTTTTTTAGGATGTGTCGGTTAATGGCGTTCTCAAGCAGAGCGTTTCCGCTATAGACAGATGAAAGTGCATCAAGGTCCTCCTTGTAACTTGTCTCTAATAGCTCCTGTATTGTCTCGTCAGGAGATCTGGCGATAAGTGACCGCATAAATTCGTCTGAAAGAAAATCTGTTGTGGATGATTTTACCCTTCCATAACTGCCGGCATAGGTACCGTTCATAAACTACTCACCTATTTTCTCGGATATTGCTAGTGCGATGTTCTCCTTGATGTTCTGCCACAGATACGAAAGAGATAGATCTATTTCCAGTGAACCGTCACTGGATACCGCTTCAAGTCCGCCATCTACATCCCCCTTCACAACTGTTATGTTCTTTGATTTCAACATTCCGTTGATTAAATCCAGGTCTTTCTCGTTTACTGTTATCGTGCCACCCTTGGGGAACGTTTTCTCGACATCCAGTACCATTTTTTGAAGCAGCTTTGGATAAATATCTCTTCTCCTGATTCCTGTAAAATATGCTGATGCGTTGTTCAGCATATCCTGAACGATTTCATTCTTCCTGTCCGTAAGAAGTCTCCGCGCCTCAAGGGTAGAAGTGTCCAGCCTGCTTCTCTGGATGCTTTCCGCCTCTTCCATCTTCTTTTTTTCAAAGGATGATTTCAGATTCTCGAGTTCCGTATTGTAGGCTTTCTCCTTCATTTCCTTTTCATGATTAAATTCCTCGAGCGCAGACTGAAGATTTTTTCTTTTTTTATCCTCAATCTCAGCAAGAATACTATCTAGAGACATCTATATCTTACAGTATGCCCAGCAGGAGTATAAGCCCCAGCACAAACCCTATGATCCAGAGGGTTTCCGGAATAACGAAGAACACCAGAACCTGACCAAATTTCTCAGGTTTTTCTGCTATAATTCCCATACCGGCTGCACCAATTCCCTGTTGCGCCATACCGGTACCGATCAGACCACCAGCAATGGCTATTGCAGCTGCTATGGCTAGTTCAGGATTAGCTACCAATGAAAGTCACCGAAACCTGATCAGTCCTCTTTATATAATGATAACTACTCATATGTACTTCCCAATTAATTCCTTATGATTCTATTTTCAAAACCATAGGGATCATTGTGAATTTCCGCCTTAATCATGCTAACAAAAGATTTGCCCTATAACTGCTGTTAGAGTGTATCGAATAAAAAGACCTTATAGCTAAACTTTTTAGATATCGAATACTATTGAGCCTAGTTTAGATGCCAGAGGGGATGCCGCTACTTGTATGAAAATGATTTGAAGAAGGTATTTGCAGGCAAAAGAGTCTCAGACGTCCTGGGAAGATTCCAAATTAACGGTGGTAAATCAAGAATAACGACACTGGCAGATGCCAGTGGAGAGGTTTATATCCACCTGTCCAACGGTACAAAAATGCAGATGAGAAAATCCGATTTGCCGGATATCTACGAAATATCCGTGGACGACAGTTTGCTTGATGAAAACTACAGGATCTCATTCAGAGATGAAAGAGGTAACCTGACAAGCCATATCGATCCATATTCATTCAGAAGCACACTTTCCGACTTTGACATCTATCTGTTCAAGGAGGGGGACCTGATCAGGAGCTATTACTCCCTCGGCGCGCACCTGGAGACAAGAAGAGGCGTTCCAGGAGTGGTTTTTAGAGTGTGGGCACCAAATGCAATCACCGTAAGTGTTGTAGGTGATTTCAACCGGTGGCGTGCCGGGATCACCATAATGGATAACGTCCAGTTCTCCGGAATATGGGAAGTTTTCGTTCCTGAATTGCATACAGGTGAACTCTACAAATTCGCAGTACAGTCCTCAATAGATGAAAAGATAAGGATAAAGACCGATCCTTTCGCATTTCAAGTTGAAAAGAGGCCCAAGAATGCCTGTATTGTTTCTGACCTCTCGTACGAATGGGGTGATGGGGACTGGATCATGAAGCGCGGTATGGAAAAACTTGAGAAATATCCATTGTCGGTTTACGAAGTGCATGCTGGTTCATGGATGAGGGAAGGTGATCCGAACAGCTTCATGAACTTCAGGGAACTTGCGGACAAAATTGTTCCCTATGTTGCTGATCTCGGCTTCACGCACATCGAACTTATGCCGATAATGGAGCATCCCCTTGACCTGTCCTGGGGATACCAAATCATCAACTACTATGCACCCACTTCCAGATATGGAACACCCGCTGATTTTATGTATTTCGTCAACAAATGCCACATCAACAATATGGGAGTGATACTGGATTGGGTTCCTGCCCACTTCCCGGGAGATCAGGAAGGGCTTGCTGAATTCGACGGCACCCATCTTTATGAACATGCAGATCCAAAACTTGGTTTACATCCGGACTGGGGAACGAGAATATTCAATTATGGACGGTTTGAGGTGCGAAATTTTCTCCTCTCCAATGCCATATTCTGGCTTGAGAAATATCACGTCGATGGAATAAGGATAGATGCTGTGTCTTCCATGCTTTATCTTGACTACTCCAGAAAAGAAGGCGAATGGATTCCGAACAAATACGGCGGAAGAGAAAACCTGGAAGCCATCGATTTCCTGAGATCGATAAACAGTAAGGTTCATGAATACTATTCTGGCGTTATCACTGTGGCTGAAGAGTCTACAGCATGGCCAAAGGTCACCGCCCCCACGGAGACCGGCGGACTTGGGTTTGATTTCAAATGGAACATGGGCTGGATGCATGACACCCTGGAATATTTTTCAATGGATCCCATATACAGGAAATACCATCAGGATCGCCTTACCTTTACGCTCTGGTATGCATTCAGCGAGAAGTTCATTCTACCGTATTCTCACGATGAGGTTGTTCACCTGAAGGGGTCCATGTACAACAAGATGCCCGGGGATGAGTGGCAAAAATTTGCCAACCTTCGTGCTGCGTATTCCTTCATGTTTTCAAGTCCTGGAAAAAAGCTCCTGTTCATGGGCGACGAATTTGCGGTAACCAGGGAATGGAAAGAGAGCGAGGGTCTTCAGTGGGATTTACTTAACAGGGACATGAATTCCAAGATGAGGATGCTCGTCAGGGACCTCAACGCTCTCTATAAGAAACATGATGAACTCCACAGGCTAGATTCAGATTACAGGGGATTCAGGTGGATTGATTTCAACGACAGCGCACAGAGCGTACTGTCTTTTATGCGATTCTCTGATCTTGATGATGAACCGATGATCTGCGTATTTAACCTTACTCCAGTCGTCAGACGCAACTATTCCATTGGTGTGCCCTCAAAAGGCGTGTATGATGAAATATTTAATTCTGATTCAACCCTGTATGGAGGAAGCGGAGTGGGAAATCTTGGAAAAGTATTCTCGGTGCAAACAAGAATGCATGGGTTCGAGAATTCCATTGAAATAACCCTCCCACCGCTTGCTGCAGTGTTTTTTAAAAGGGAGAAAGATCATGGAAAACAGAATAATAATTGAGAATGTTTTGCCTTCGCCCGGAAATCTTTCATACAGTTCAAAAGGTGTGGTTTCCTCGTCTGCAAGGATTTCATGTTCCGTTTATACCCACGGTACGGAGTTGGTCACTGGCGTAGTTGAATATAGAAATTCCGGTTCTGCTGATCTGCGATCCGTCCCTTTGACGGGTTTGGGAAATGATGTTTTCACTGCATTAATACCGCTGGAGCGAGCAGGCATTCTGGAATACAGGATTGTTGCCTGGATAGATCTGTTTGCCAACTGGATTCAGAAGATCAGAGCTTGGAGAGAAGCGGGGGAGGATGTTTCTGCTGACATTGCATCCGGAATACAGATCGTAAATGATGCAGCTGCAGGAACTAATGGAGAAGAGGGGAAAAACCTTTCAAAACTTCTTGAGCTTCTCAGATCTGCTTCCGTAGATCGTGCTATAGAATTTGCCTCAAGTGAAGATATCAGGAAAATTATGTTTGAACACCAGACAAGGGATCATGAGGTCAGTTGCGACTGGATCAGAATAACCGTAGATCCACCGTATGCAGAATTTGCATCATGGTACGAAATGTTCCCAAGATCGCAGGGCAGCAACCCCAGAAAAAGCGGAACATTCAATGACTGCCTCCGGAGGATACCGGACATAAAGAAAATGGGATTCGACGTGATATATCTGCCTCCTATACACCCCATTGGGATCACGAACAGGCGTGGAAAGAATGGATCACTGAAGTCCGGAAAGAATGATCCGGGAAGCCCATGGGCAATAGGCAACGCAGATGGCGGGCATTATTCAATTGAGAGGTCCCTGGGAACCATGAAAGACTTTGAACGGTTCATGCAAGCCTGCGCCGATAATGGAATCATGATAGCAATGGACCTCGCATATCAGTGCTCTCCGGATCACCCTTATGTGAGAGATCATCCCGAGTGGTTTTTCCACAGGCCTGACGGCACCATAAGATACGCAGAGAACCCTCCAAAGAAGTATTTCGACATCTATCCAATCAATTTTGACTGCCAGGATCGAGATGCATTATGGAATGAACTGAGGAATATAGTGATATTCTGGATAGAAAAGGGAATCAGGATCTTCAGGGTGGATAACCCACACACAAAACCCTTTGACTTCTGGAGCTGGCTTCTTTCATCCATAAAGGAGAGATATCCTGACGTCATATTCCTCTCCGAGGCCTTCACCAGACCCAAGGTGATGTATCATCTTTCCATGATAGGCTTCAGCGAATCTTACACTTACTTTACATGGAGAAATTATAAGGATGAGATCGAGGAATATTTCAAGGAGCTTTATTCAGAGGACGTTAAACCCTACTTCAGACCAATGCTGTTCACTAACACGCCTGATATCCTTCCCTTTGTTCTTCAGAAAGGCGGAGCTCCTGCTTTCATGATAAGAGCTATACTGGCTGCAACTCTCTCACCCCTCTGGGGTATCTACAGCGGTTTTGAGCTCTGTGAAAACGAGGCCATTGAAGGCAAGGAAGAATATCTCAATTCAGAGAAATATGAAATTAAGGTAAGAAACTGGGATTCTCCGGGAAACATAAAGCCCCTGATTTCAAAGTTAAACTCAATCAGGCAGATGAGCCGGTGCCTTCAGGAGAGGTCGGGCCTGGTTTTTATTGAGGCCGGGAATCCCAACATAATCGCATATGCCAGATATTCCACCGGCAGTTCCCTTTTGATAATAGTGAATATTAATCCGCTCGAAACTCATGAGGCGACTGTGAACGTCCCAATCGGTTTGTTCGGAATTTCAGACGGGGAAAGTTACACTGTTGAGGACCTTCTTGACGGTTCCAGATATACCTGGCATGGATCGGCCAATTATGTGAGGCTTACGCCGGGTACAAGGCCGGCGCACATATTTGCCTTAAGGGGGAAAGTATAACATGCCGCTTGATGATAGCAAGCTATGGTACAGGGATGCAATATTCTACGAGGTACCCATCAAGTCTTTCTATGATTCCAACGGTGATGGTATCGGGGATTTTGCCGGCATGACCAAAAAGCTTGATTACCTCAAGGATCTGGGCATAAATGGAATATGGCTCCTTCCCTTTTACAAGTCTCCGCTCAAGGATGATGGGTATGACATCTCTGACTACTATTCCATCCTGCCTGAGTATGGAACCATTGAGGATTTCAAAATCTTGATCACTGAAGCCCATGCAAGAAACATCAGGGTGATTGCAGATCTTGTGCTGAACCATGTTTCTGATCAGAACTCATGGTTCAGGGAAGCGCTGAAGGGGAAAGACAATCCGAAAAGAGACTGGTTCGTATGGTCGGATGATGACGCAAAATATAGTGGGGTTAGGGTGATCTTTTCGGATACGGAGATGTCGAACTGGGCCTGGGAACCAAAAACAAAACAGTATTACTGGCACAGGTTCTACAGCCACCAGCCGGATCTCAATTATGATAACCCGGAAGTCCGAGAAGAGATCAAGAACGTTGTCAGGTTCTGGCTCGATATGGGACTTGACGGATTCCGATGCGATGCCGTTCCCTATCTGTTTGAACGAGAAGGCACCTCTTGCGAGAACCTACCCGAAACTCATGAGTATTTCAAAGAGTTGAGAAAACTTGTGGATACCGAATTCCCAGGCACAATTCTTCTTGCCGAAGCAAATCAATGGCCAACGGATGCCAAAGCCTACTTCGGTAATGAGGATGAGTTCCACATGGCGTTCAATTTTCCGCTCATGCCACGAATTTTTATTGCACTGGCTACGGAATCGGCGGCACCAATCGTTAATATAATCAATCAGACCCTGCCCATACCGCCTACATGTGACTGGGGAATTTTCCTGCGGAACCACGACGAGCTCACGCTTGAAATGGTAACTGATGAGGAACGGGACATAATGTACAACGAATATGCGAAGTTACCGAAGATGCGTCTTAACCTTGGAATTAGAAGGAGACTTGCGCCGCTAGTTGACAATGATCGACCAACCATCGAGCTTCTGTACGCTCTTCTTCTTTCTCTTCCCGGCACTCCCATCTTCTATTACGGTGACGAGCTTGGAATGGGCGATAATATCTATCTGGGAGATCGGAACGGAGTCAGAACGCCCATGCAGTGGTCCTTTGACCGAAATGCCGGATTCTCGACTGCTGACACTGAACAGCTCTACAGTCCGCCCATAACGAACCCGAATTACCATTATGAAACGGTCAATGTTGAATCTGAACTGCGCCTTCCAACGTCCCTCCTAAACTGGGTGAAGAAAATGACCAGAGTGAGATCAAAGTTCTCTGACATTCTGGGTCATGGAGATGTTGAGTTTCTGCAGCACAAGAACAGGAGGATTCTCGCATACATAAGAACCATTGATGGCAGGAACATGCTCTGTATATTCAACCTTTCAAGAAGACCAACCTACGTTGAACTTGATCTTTCTAGGTTCAAGGGGCTCAGACCAGTGGAAGCCATAACCGATGCAAAATTCCCTGCAATAGGTGATCTTCCTTACTTCTTCACCATGCCCCCGAGAAGTTTCTTCTGGCTAAGCCTGACAGAAAACGATTTCAAGGAGGACGATTGAGATCACGGGTCTCTCAGATTCAGACCTAGTCTTTAGATTGGAAAAAATTCTCCCCGAGTATCTGAAAGGGAAAAGATGGTTCTCCTCCAAGGCATATTTTCTGAAGAATGTAAGCGTCATCGATCTTTTGTGCCTTGGTTCCCAAGAAAATAATTACTATTTTGTCGTTTTCCGCGCAGATCTTGAACCACAGGGAGAGGCTACCTACTTTACTGTTTTCCGGAAAATCCCCGTTTCTGATGAGAGTCATTCGCGGGTATCAGCGGAAGGACATGAAATTGTCGATAAACTTGCGGAATTTAAAGATCCTTTGGATGATCCCGTGTTTATAAATTTGGTCGTGCAATCCTTCATCAATTCTAGAGTTGTGAAAGGCCCGGAAGCTTCGATAGTTTTTTCGTTGTCTGGACTCGGTGAGATGCCTACCGATCATTATGCCGTCACAGAAATAAAATCAGTGAACGCGGAACAGAGTAATACTTCAATCATCATTGAGAGGAAATACATACTCAAGCTGTACAGGAATTCCAAGTTTGGAGAAAACCCTGATTACGCTGTCCCATTGCAGCTTTACAGAAATAGCTTCAGGAACACGCCTGCTCCGCTTGGCCTCTGCACGTTGGAGAAGCACGGATCAAGAAGGGACCTCATATCACTCTTTCAATTTATTCCTGATTCCAGGGACTGCTGGAGCCTTATGACTGAATCGTTGATCAGATATCTGACCATGCCTGAAGAAAGAGAACTATCCATGAATACTTGCTTCTCCCTTTCCAGAGATCTTGGAAAACTGACCGCTGATCTTCATCTTTCGTTGTCCACGGTAAATCTTCAGGATTTTATTCCCTCAATACCAGGGAGGGACGATCTCAGGATGCTGTCATTCAGAATGGAAAAACTGCAGAATGATACGGTTGCACTGCTGGAAAGAGTTTTCAGCAGTACTGGTAAAATGTCTGCTTCTGCTTTGGAACTGGCCGGCCTGCTTAAGCGTTCAAATGTAAAGGTCTTAGAAAGTCTCAAAGGGGAACTGAAGATGAGAATCCACGGCGATTACCACCTTGGCCAGGTTCTTAGTTCAAACGGAATGCTCTATGTTATAGATTTTGAGGGCGAACCATCCAAGACCATGCTTGAAAGAAATGAGAAGTGGTTTCCGGAGAAGGATGTGGCAGGGATGTTGCGTTCTCTGGATTATGCGGTAAGTTTTTCCCTCAAAAATTCAGCAAATCTTGGAATTGCCAGCGGAGATGCCGATGCACTTTCACGCCATCTTCGTGAAATATTTCTCCAATCGTATTTGAAGAATACCAATAAAGGAGTTTTTCTAAAAAGAAAAGGCGATGTTTTTAAAGAGCTTGTATCATATTTCAGTATTGAAAAGGCGCTTTACGAACTTGCATATGAGTTGAACAACCGCCCAGA
>JAJYZU010000117.1 GCA_021799755.1 Thermoplasmata archaeon | reverse complement strand
AAAGGGGAAATACTGAGCATTGCAATGAGGGATTCATACAGAAATCTGACAACCATATATACAACGATACCAGCGGAGAAGATAAACACGCTGAAAATCATGCAACTTCTGAGGAAAGAGAATGAACAGATCAGGGATTCTCTTGTCAGGAGAGGTCTTGGCAAACTCGCGAAGTATGTCGGGAACATGGACTTGAAAGTTGTATCCATGAAGAATGAAAGAGAAATGATCGAAGCATACAGGAATTATTTCCATTCATCTGATGCACCAGATGTTCAGGCAGGATACAACATAAATGGTTTTGATCTTCAATATCTCGAAGCACGATCCGAAAAGAGATATGAGATGAATCTTGGATACAGATTCCATCGTGGCACGTACGGAGACTGGTGGGCTGAACACAGGGAAGTGGCAAATATTGATCTTTATTTCGCGTATGTAAGGCTTCAGGAAAATGACATGAAAAGTTTTTCCCTGGAATCAGTCTCCCAGAAAGAATTAGGAATTGGTAAGATTCAACATTCTATGGGATATCATGAGATGTATGAGAAGGATCCTGAGTTATTCCTTATCTACAACTATCGTGATGCGCTTCTGTGTCAACTTTTAGACATGAAAATCGGGATCATCGATTCGTTTGCGATGCTCTCAAACAAGGCAGGAACTCTTGATCTGGGAAAATGGGCAGCGACTTACCTTGTTGATTCTGCCATTTTGAGAAGAACGGCAAATACTGAATTCAAGCTCCCGAGATCTGAATCGCATGAGAAGATTAATGTGGAAGGTGGAAAAGTGATGCTTGCTTCATCGGGTGTATTCCATAATGTTGTCGTTTTTGATTTTAAGCATCTGTATCCTAACATCATGGTGCAGTTCAACATTTCCCCTGATACTCTCCTTCTGGATGATCAGATCACTGAAAATGATATCTACATAGGCATATTTGGAGGTCACAGGGTTGGTTACAGGAAAGATGTGAAGGGAATAATTCCCGTTACCATAGTTGATCTCGTTGAAGAAAGATACAGGATAAAGTCAGAGATGAAGAAATATCCTGAAGATACTGATGAACATGCAATCCTCAATAATGAACAGAGGGCAGTGAAAGAAGTTGATAACTCTTTTTATGGTGTCACGGGAAATGAACATGCAAGGCTTTTCAATCCATACAATCAGGCTTCAATAACCTATGTTGCACGGCAGAACCTGGAGTTTGTAGCAGGATTTGTCATGGTAAAACTTGTGGATCATCTTATAACTCTGATCAACAGGGAAATAGTGGGAGAATTCAGGGTTGTCTATGGTGATACTGATTCTGTGTTCATATGGAATTCTGAATGGGAGAAGATGCCATCTGATCAGGTCATTGAAGAGGCAAAGATCGTGAATCAGATCATAAATTCGCAGTTTGTGGAACTTGTCAGAAGATTCAATGCACCAACAGATAAAATCGTGCTTGAAATGGAGTTTGAGAAGATATATTCCGCATGGGAACAGTGGGGAGCAAAGAAGCAGTATGCAGGTTGGATTGTGTGGAAAGATGGGAAAATCCTGGAACATCCGAAGTGGGATATCAAGGGATTTGATCCCAGAAGATCGGACAGATCTGTATATGGCAGTGAGTATTTTATGTCAAAATTCCTGAAACTCCCTCTGGAAAGTAAAGCGGATGCCATCAGATTCTATGACTCGGAATCAGAAAAATGGGATAAACATACCATAGACCCCGAAATCATTGGCATATACTTCTCCCTGAACAAGGATGAATACAGGGAAGGAAAGAACGGGTCGAGTTCCTATATGCCAAGAAGGGCATATGACAATGGGATAAAGCATGGCATGAAACTCGACAGAATGAAGGGAAAATACAGAATGTATTTCCTGACTGATCCGAGTCCTGATGATGTAGTCGCTCTGAACTATGATGATCCCGTTCCAAAATGGGTTGTGAAGAAACTGAACTGGGAATATCACCGGGAAAGATGCATGGATGTCGAAGTTGTTAAGAACATTATAACTTATCTGCGGAATCAGGTGGGATTGAATTCCTTTGAGGTGGAAGAATGAAATGTAAAAAGAATCCTGAACATGAATATGTGGAAACAATGGGATGGTACCTGGATGATGAAGGTAATGAAGTTGAATATCCCGAATGTGCGAACTGCATCGAAGACAGCAGGATAGCATACAGGGAAAAGATAGAAAGTGCGAGTGATGTTGATGCTCCTGAACTTATAGATGAGTATGAGAAGATCATCGAAAGATCACATACTAATGAGATCATGGAGAAGAAGCCGAACTCATATGATATCATTGGTAAATACTCGGAGAAACTCCATAATATCATAGGAGCACCAATGGAAGCATGCAGGGCGATCGTGCAGTGGGATATATCCGTGGCACTGCACAGGCTTTTCTTCGCTGACGGGAAAGGAAGGGTGCTGCCCAATCTGGGATTTATGTGGATTGCACCTTCCGGAGCAGACAAAACACCGATCTACAACTGGGGCGTGATGACACTTCAGGAAAAGTTATTCTCGCAATGGAAATATATCCATTATAACAGGGTTGGAGGCAAGGCACTCATATCTTCGATGTCGAAGATAAAGCCCGATCAGATGTCATATGGCAGAATCCTGACACTGATAACTCAGGATGAGGTATCGACACTCGCGAAGGAAAGTAACTCTGATGGACTGTCAGATGTGTTTGAGGCATTTGCGCAGGCGTATGATGGACAGCTGTCATCATCAACCACTGTCATAAGGCAGTCTGAAATTCCAAAACCATCCTATTCACCAATGTGGTTTCAGGGAACGCCTACATTCCTGAAATATGTCAATGAGGATTTCTGGGATATTGGGCTTGGGAACAGGATATTCTTTGTCAGATATACGACATCTGATGTCAGGGCAATATCCAAAACACTTCATGCCAAAGAATTCTACGATGAGTTCATAGCAGATCTGGAAAAAATGAATAAGATTGAGAAGGCAGATTTCTCGGATGATGCATGGGAATTCTACAATGATTACCAGATGAAGATCATGAAGGATGTACAGTCTGCCCAGACCGATCTGGAAACTTCTGTTGACACGTATAACTTTGAAGTCACTTCAAAAGTGAAGTATCCCATTCAGATTATAAAGATGGCCATGATCATTTCTGCATCACGCCTTAACTATGATTCTTCCATGATACTTCGCGTTGAGAAAAGGGATGTGGAAGATGCGGTCAGGGAAGTCGAAGCATATCATGACAACATGATATATATCCATTCAATCTGGGAAACGCAATCTGCACAGAGAATGAAGCATGAGAGTGTTGAAATCCTGGCGAAGAAGATATCCAATCATATCAGGAGATTATGCTTTATAGGAAAAGCATACCGTGTTGATTGGATTGACCAGAAGGAGGATTCATACAGTCTCGCTGTACCTGATAAGGATGGAACATGGGTTAAGCATTCTGATCTTCTGAGGCAGTCTCACATGAAGGCTGCAGGGATCAGAAGTTTTGAAGAGGTCATTACAACCCTTATGGAAAGGGATGAACTCATAAAGAGGGAATGCAAGATATACGTCACATCGAAGACAAAAAACAAAAAAGCAGTACGTACACTGACCAACGCGACATTTTACAGAGCGAAGAATAACTTGGAACCATCATCTGAGAGTACGGAAACACAAAAATCCTGAATTTTAAAGAAGAAATGACCAATTCACAACTATTTCTCCTTTATTTCACGTAAGATATGTGCTATTCACAAAAAAAGTGTGAATAGGGCATTTTCTTATTTTTTCTCTTTATTTTCCTATCTCAGCATGTAAATTTTCCGGAAACTGTATTATAACCTGCATTGGCGATACAATAAGTATTTTACGCAACATATGTGCTATTCACAAAATTCACACAGTTCACACCGTCTTATTTGATGATCATGGCTTCACGTACTTCCATGACAGAAATATTAATATACACTCTCTGTATATATAGTTATAATAGCGAACGCTATGATCATGTAACATCCACACAACCACATTATCTTTTAAATACACATAACGCCTTATTTATTCATGCACACA
>JAJYZU010000007.1 GCA_021799755.1 Thermoplasmata archaeon | reverse complement strand
GATAACGGACTCATCGAATTTGCGTTCAATGCGAGAGAGTGGAAAAACAGGAAGATAATGAAGGGCGAGAAGTATATTCCGCCCAGTTCAATCAGCCCGGTCGACATGAACAGAGAACAGCTAAGAGATATCCTCTCTGCCAGCAAAGCATCTCTGGTCCAAACACTTGCCACGAGGATTAATTTGGGTGGCGACCTTGCTGAGGAAATTTGCTTCCGATCTGGAATAGACAAGTCTGTTCCGGCAGTGGATACCATAGACAGCGCAGACAAAATCCTGGCTACAATCCAGTCATTACTGGAGGAAGCAAGGACTGGAAATGCTTACTATTACGAGGAGGAGGAGACTGTGTCGCCTGTAATCCTTAAGGCCCTCGGGAAAGACCCTTCCAAAGTGTTTACAGATCTGAATGAGGGCTTCTCATTCTACTTCACCAGATATCCCTCTGGACTGGAGAAGGAAGGCCCAATAAAAAAGAGAATAGAATCCCAGAAGAAGAGCATAGAGGAATTCATTTCAAAATCGGAAAAACTGAAGGAGCAGGGGAAGATGATTATCTCTGACCTAAAGAAATTCCAGAGCCTGCTTAATGACCTGAACCGGATGATTGGATCTGGAGAGATCAAACCAGGCGACTCCCTCAATGGATTCACCATAGTGAAGATAGAATACGAGAAGAAGAGGGTCACCGTTTCAACTGGCGAAGAGGATATCCAGCTTTACCTCAGTAAGACCGCGGGAGAAAATGCCAGTGAACTTTTCAACTCATCCAAGGAATTAAAGGAGAAAGCACGTGGTGCAGAGGCTGCGCTGATTGAGTCCACAAAATTGTATGAGAACTCCGGTGCCCCTGAAAAGAAGAGGAAAAGGCAGAAAAACTGGTTTGAAGTGTATCACTGGTTCTTCACTTCAAACGGCAACCTTGTTATGGCAGGCAGGGACAGAAAAACTAACGAGAACCTGGTCAAGAAACATATGACCCACAATGACATATATGTCCATGCCGACCTTTACGGTGCTCCAAGCACTCTAATAAAGTTCCCGAACAAGGATTCACAGCCAATTGAGGACATCAGAGAAGCGTGTAATTTTAGTGTGGCATTTTCCAGGGCATGGCCAGCAGGTATAGCGTCGGGATCTGCGTACTGGGTATACCCTGAGCAGGTGAGCAAAACTCCTGAATCCGGAGAATACGTTTCAAAGGGTGCGTGGATAATCAGAGGAAAAAGAAATTACATTTTTGATCTTCCAATGAAGCTGGAAATGGGCTGGCACATCTTCAATGATTCAAGAATTCTGATGATCGCTCCCGCAGGCATCAGGAGAAACTGCGAGACGAAGACTGTGAGGATAGAACCGGGGGATGAAAAACGGTCCAAAATCGCTAAAAAAATAGCTGCCGTGCTGGAAGCTGACCCTGAAGAAGTTGAGAGCCTGCTGCCTCCTGGCGGCTTCAGGACCTCTGACTGATCGATTCTTTCTATTTTATTGTCCTCTTCAACTGTGTGATGACGTCAACCTCCTTGGGATCGATTCCTCTTGCCTTGGCAACATAGTAAGAAAGGTAATCCCCGTAGTGTATGAGGTAAAACAGCTTTGCAAGAATTGATTTCCCCCTGGGTTCAATGATTGTAAACTGTGAATCTGTAAGTTCCGCAGTGGCGTTTATTCTTTCAGTTATAAATTTGTTGTCACCGGCTCCAAACACAAGAAACCTGAACTCATCCTTACGGTACGTTGATTTCATCGGAATTATGTCGTTGTGATCCATTTCCGGAAAAAATCCGCTGTAGGCGAAGATTTTTGAATTTTCATTGAACTGGGTCTTCCATCTGTATGCCAGGGATTTGAACGGCGTGAACCCGTATATGAAAGGTATCTGCCTGTTCCTGACTATGCTCTCTGCCAGCTCCTTTATATCACTATTATTGTCATCCAGATCCCTGGTGAGAGATGCGGCTTCCTTGTAATCGGAAGCACTGAACGACATGAAGGTGTTAATGAGAGGTATCAGGAGATAACCTATGGCAGATCTTGGTTGGAGTCCGCTGGGTATGATCAGAGGATCATATTTCTCCTGTGAAAGGACCCCTCCGGATGTAATTGAAACCACTCTTGCGCCGGCTTCCAGGCACTCGTCAAGAGCTGTCATGGTTTCCACTGTATTGCCTGAATAGCTGATTCCTATGACCAGCGTGGATTTTTCCACAAAGTTGGGTACCCTGTAGTCATTGATGGAAATCACTGGTGTATCTGAATAAAGCTCCTGAAAAATACTCCCCGCTATTCCAGATCCACCCATGCCGAAGATGACAATTTTGTTGAATTTATCGCTGTTCGGAAAAACATTGAGTTTAGTACCAAACGTGATCTGAGTCCAGAGTGATCTTAATTCGTCTTCCACACAACTGTAATGTTTAATCACAGATAAAATTTCTATCTTTTCACTGATCGAGGTCTGTTTATTAATGCTGCGGCGAAGAAACGCATCAATCAGATTCAATTGCAAGGAAATTTTTCCTGCACAATTTTACTGTCTTAAAGTGCAATAGATGGGATAGATATGGCAAAAATCTTTGGAAGGATTATCGGTTATCGCAAATCAAGCACCCGAATTACAAGGATGCAATGTAAACTTAAAACAACAAGCAAAATTAATAAGTTGTCAGAAATTGTCTATTATCTTGAGGCCTCAGTATATAAATGTTGACACGTGGGACGGCAAAATTTCACTGATGAGAAGCAATCCAGAAAAAAGTACCAACACTATCCTTTTCGTATCCGGACTTGGAGGATCCAAAGATTACTGGCTATCGCTTTTCGAACAGCCAATCTTGGAAAGCTATGACCTGATAGCTGTCGATTTGCCGGGCCAAGGAAAAAGCGTATTCAGCAAGGACTACTCTTTTGGTGTGATGAACCAGGCCAAGGCCGTTATGGAAGCTCTCGATTATCTCGACATATCCCAGATTTTTGGTGTTTTTCATACAACCTCAGGATGCATAGGTATGGGAATGAACACTATCAAGAAGGGATTCCTGAGGAAGTTTTTAGGAATCGAAACCACTTTCAACCTCGAACCCAGATCAACCATCGGAAAGATTGTAACATATAAGGAAAACGAATTTCAGGCGATATGGAATTCCATGATTTCTGATCTCAGATCTATAGATATCAAGGATTTTCCAAGCAAGAACCCGAAAGATCTGAGAGACCTTATTAGACTAATGGTGCAGAGTGCTGAAAATACACCTTACTATGGCGTTTGGAGATTTGCCAAATCTCTTTACGATTTCACGAAAAAAGAAATATCAGAAAATCTCAAATCGCTGGAAGGAATCGAAAAATGGTATCTGGCCGGCCAGCGTGATTTCAACGACATACAGGCGATATCCAGGGTGCTTGAAGAGCTCAAATTTTCAGTTGAATTTGTCCGGAAATCCGGAGATATGATGATGTTCGAGAATCCCTCCGATTTTTCTAGGCTTTTGACCAAGCTTATTTCCGAGAAGAACCAGCTTGTGCAGTAGAAACAAGATTTACTCTGTTTATACGTCCTTCTTATGGGCTGGAGATCTTATTTAAGGGAAGCTGTGCGCGAGCAGCATGCCGAAATACTCTGCAACATAGTAGTAGTCAAATTCAACGTGAAGTCCTGATTCCTCCAGGATTCCCTCCAGAATGAGCATATTCCAGAAGCTGTCCGGTTTCCCTCTGCTTATAAATTCCTCAGGAATAGTAGATATCAAGGAGAATCTGTTCTTCTTCATTATGTCAACCACCATTTCATCGTATAATCTTGCCTCCGGGGCGTATCCATATGGGCCGTTTTCAGAATGTGTGTGCGCCTGATCAGCACTGATTATCAGTGAGACAGTTCTCGGATACTCACTGAGTACGTGGTATAAAGACGCCCCAAAATTCACAAGTTCTTTCCTGTTTTCCAGGCGGGCCTGACCCAGTGAAACTATTTCCCTTTTTTTGAAAAAGTGAAGAGGAATTCCTGTTCCAAAGTCCATGGGAAAAACAGAATTACTGCCGCTAGATGTAATGAAATAAGCCCCCTGTGTGATTTTTGGTGTCTTTTCCGTAATCTGGTTTGCCAGCTGCCGCTCCACCCTGAATGTTCCCCTGATAATTCCAGTCTTCAATCTGTAGTTCAGCCTGATATATTCCGTCTTTATGACTGATATGTTTCTTTCAAGCCTCAGATTATGCGGTGATACGATGACCAGCACATCAGAATCGTCTTCACCTGCAATCCCTGCGATTGATGTTGCCATTTCCCTGCTCTGTGCATCAGGCAGATCTATGAGTTCATCACCATGCGGAATCAGATAAATGTGTTTCAGTGCCATGAAATTGATATTAAAATCTGCATTAATAACCTATCCCGGTTTCCGGTAATATTTCGCTGATGGCCCCAAGACGTTCTATTCCAAAGTAAATCCTGTTTTAGTATCACAATTGAGAAAATCCTTATATTCGTACTTAATTCCGATCAAGATTGGTGAATTAAATGGCAACACAAAAGCCTCACATAAACCTAATAACGATTGGACATGTCGATCATGGAAAATCAACATTGGTGGGAAGACTGCTATTCGAGCACGGAGAAGTTCCTCCTCATATTATTGAGGAATACAAGAAGCAATCCGTTGAAAAGGGAAAGGCAACCTTTGAGTTTGCCTGGGTAATGGACAGGCTGAAGGAAGAAAGAGAAAGGGGAGTGACAATCGATCTCAACCACAAGAAGTTTGAGACTGACAAATACTACTTTACTCTTATTGATGCTCCCGGACACAGAGACTTCGTGAAGAACATGATTACTGGTGCAAGCCAGGCAGACGCCGCACTCATGGTAATCTCCTTCAAGGAAGGAGAGGGAGTGATGGCACAGACAAGAGAGCACGGTTTTCTCATAAAGACCCTTGGAGTGAAACAGTTGATTGTCATCGCTAACAAGATGGACTCCACACAACCCCCTTACAGCGAGGAAAGGTTCAACAAGGTCAAGGCCGAGGTTGAAAAATTCCTTCAGACAATTGGGTACAAGAATGCCCCCATCATTCCCCTCAGTGGATACAAGGGCGACAACGTAACCAAACCCAGCCCCAACATGCCCTGGTACAAGGGACCAACACTTCTGCAGGCACTCGACAATTTGACAGTACCAGAGAAACCTACAAACAAGCCTCTGAGACTCCCGATACAGGATGTTTATTCCATTACCGGTATTGGAACAGTACCTGTTGGCAGAATTGAGACTGGTATTCTGAAGGTCGGTGACAAGGTCATATTCCTTCCTGCTGACAAAAACGGCGAGGTAAAGTCCATTGAAATGCATCACGAGTCCATGCAAACTGCGGAACCAGGCGATAACGTCGGTTTTAACGTGAGAGGAATAGCCAAGAATGATATCAAGAGAGGAGATGTTTGCGGTACGGTCGATGCACCGCCGACAGTGGTGAAATCCTTCACAGCACAGATAGTCGTTCTCAATCACCCGAGCGTCATTGCAAATGGGTACAAGCCGGTATTCCACGTGCACACCTCACAGGTTGCGTGCAGATTTGAGGAGATTATCAGGACCCTGAAGCCCCAGGATGGTACCACACTCAAGGATAAACCGGACTATATCAAAACAGGCGACGTGGCAATAGTAAAAGTAGTGCCGGACAAACCCCTCGTTATAGAGAAAGTGTCTGACTTCCCGCAACTCGGGAGATTTGCCATCAGAGATATGGGTCAAACTGTGGCCGCTGGACAGTGTATTGATCTAGAGAAAAAGTGATTGATATGGCATCTTATAGGGCTAGAATTTCCCTTAGTGGAACAGAGCACAACATAGTTGAGAACGTGTGTGACGAGATACGTGGAATTGCAAAGAGGACTGGAGTGGAAATACATGGCCCTGTTCCCCTGCCAACCAAGCGGCTTGTTGTCCCTGTCAGAAAGAGCCCGGATGGAGAAGGTTCTCCTACTTGGGACAGATGGGAACTCAGGGTGCACAAAAGGCTCATTGATGTCGATGCCGATGAAAGAACCTTGAGGCAGCTAATGAGGATTCCTATTCCTGATGGAGTTCAGATAGAAATACAGATAAAGAGTTAATTCTTTTTTATTTTTTCTAATAATATTTTATGGAGTTTTACGACAGTATGGTGATGTAAAAATGGGCAGAAAAGAGGACAATATAGAAAAAGCGCTTGCTATAATGAAAAATACACATAAAATTAGGAATATTGGTATTGCAGCGCACATTGATCATGGAAAGACCACATTATCCGACAACCTGATCGCAGGTGCGGGAATGATGAGCGAGGAACTTGCCGGAAAGCAACTGATGCTCGATTTCGATGAACAGGAGCAGGCAAGGGGCATTACGATAAATGCCGCGGTTGCCTCCATGGTGCATTCATTTGAAGGTGACCACTACCTTATCAACCTCATCGATACGCCTGGACACGTCGATTTTGGTGGAGACGTCACCAGGGCAATGAGAGCTGTCGACGGCGTTGTGATAGTTGTGGATTCAGTTGAGGGCGTTATGCCGCAGACAGAAACCGTGATAAAACAGGCTCTGAAGGAAAGAGTACAGCCTGTCCTTTTCATCAACAAGGTTGACAGACTCATAAACGAGCTCAGACTTAATGAGGATGAAATGCAGAAGCGTTTTGGCAAGGTTATAACAGACGTAAACCGTCTGATAGGAAAATCTGCACCCGATAACTTCAGGGAACTTTGGAAAGTAAGTGTGCAGAGCGGTACAATTGCCTTTGGATCTGCCTATAATAACTGGGCTATTTCTGCAGCTGCAATGAAGACCACGAAAGTCTCGTTCAAGGACGTTTACCAGATGGTAAAGGATGGGCAGCAGAAGGAGCTTGCCAAAAAGAGCCCGTTGCACAAAGTGATTCTGGATATGGTCATAAGGCATCTCCCTGATCCCAATAAAGCACAGAGTTACAGGATCCAGCAGATCTGGAAAGGTGATCTTGAATCCCCGATTGGTAAGGCAATGCTTTCCTGCGACAGCAATGGTCCTGTGTCGATGATGATTACAAAAATAATTGTTGATCCACATGCTGGCGAAATCTCAGTGGGAAGGATATTCAGCGGCACACTGAAGAAAGGAACTGAACTGTACATCAATGGTGCCGGAAATACCAAATTCAAGGTACAGCTGCTTTCACTGATGGTTGGTCCCGACAGGATACAGGTGGATGAGATTGATTCCGGGAACATTGCTGCAGTAGTCGGACTGAAAGCTGCCATAGCAGGGTCTACAGTCTCCTCCATTCCTGACATGGATCCTTTCGAACCCATGGTACATTACACTGAGCCTGTTGTGACTCTTGCCATAGAAGCAAAACACACTGCTGATCTCCCGAAGCTTGTCGATGTCTTGAGGAGCGTATCAAAGGCAGACCCGTCCATTCAGGTAGATATAAACCAGGAGACTGGTGAACATCTCATATCCGGAATGGGAGAATTGCATCTTGAAGTCACTCTTTACAGGATAAGGAACGACTACAAGGTTGAGGTGCAGACTTCTGATCCTATAGTGGTATACAGAGAGACCGTAGAAAAGACTGGCGGTCCATTCGAAGGAAAGTCACCCAACAAGCACAACAAGTTTTATTTCAAGGTTGAACCGCTTTCCGAGGAGGCTATTCAACTTATAAGAGAGAACAAGATCCCGCAGGGGTCCAAGTTCAAGGACAAAAAAGCTGTCATTGAGATGCTTCAGAACGCCGGGTTCACCAGAGAAGAGGCACGCGGCCTCGAAATGGTGGAGGGCATGAACATGATGCTGGATGTGACAAAGGGTATCCAGTACCTTGATGAAACCATGGAACTGCTGATGGATTCGTTCAAGGAGGTTATTGCAAGAGGACCTCTTGCAAACGAGCGAGTCTTTGGAATAAAGGCAAGTCTTTATGATGCAAAACTTCACGAAGACAGCATCCACAGAGGGCCCGCCCAGGTAATTCCAGCTGGAAGAAACTCAATATACGGTGCAATGTGCCAGGCAAAGAGAATACTTCTTGAACCAGTCCAGAAAGTGTACATAAATGTCCCAATAGAAATAATGGGATCAGTGACAAACGAAATACAGCAGAGAAGAGGAGTTGTAGAGGAAATGACACAGGAAGGCGATGAGATGATCATTAACGCAAAGGTCCCGGTTGCAGGGATGTTTGGCTTTGCATCAGCCATCAGAAGCGCGACTGGTGGCAAGGTCTTATGGAACTCCGAAAATGCCGGTTACCAGAGAGTGCCTCCTGAACTCCAGAAAGAGGTTGTTGCAAAGATAAGGGAAAGGAAAGGACTGAAACCGGAGCCTTACAACGAGGATTACTACGCAGGACTCTAATTTTCCTCAAATTTTTACCATATTTTTTATTTTTTGATGCGTAACAGTTCAAGGCTGTATCTACAAAAGTATAATCTATTCACTTCTATTATTATAGTAGAACCGGTGTGCCATGAGCGTGAACAGTAACTACGCGGGAATAGATTCAACTTGGGTAAACAGGAAGTATCATCCGGTGGTAGATAACTTCAAATTTAACTTTCATGCTTTCATCAGAAACAGGGCAGGCATGGCTGGAGCCATAATCACCGTGTTCTTTTATTTTTTCACCGTACTCGATTATGTATATCCAGGGTATCTTGGTGTACCCAATGATCAGACAATCTACCAGTTTGCCGCCACTTATGGGGGACTGGGGATAGTATCAAACCCGACCGCACCAGGATTCATGCATGGTTGGCAGTATATTCTTGGAGCCACAGAATTCAATATTCCACTTCTGCCTGTCATGCTGGGGGCATTGAAATACGATCTGACCAATGCTACGTTTGTCGTACTTGTCTCCTCCACGATAGGAATAGTTGTGGGAGTGTTTTCTGGATACATGGGAGGCGTGCTGGACGAAATAATTATGAGAATCACCGATATATTTCTAAGCCTTCCGCTCATAGTTTTTGCACTTGTTGTGACAGTTGCGCTGGGGGATTCAGTTAATGATTTCGTTTATGCGCTTATTGTGGTAATGTGGCCATTCTATGCGAGAATCACAAGGAGCGTCGCATTATCCACGAAGAACCTGAACTACGTTGAGGCTGCCAGGGCATCCGGATCGGGAACGATCAGAAACGCATTTGTCCACGTACTGCCCAACTCTCTCCCTCCTGCGCTTATACAGATGTCACTTGACCTCGGCACTGTTGTACTGCTCTACACAACACTGTTTTTCCTGAATTCATTCTTTTTAAATGGCCTGATCTTTGCGCCTGAACTCGGGAATCTCATTGCAGTGGGAGCGGCGAACGGTTACCTGTTCACGGGTGTCTGGTGGGCTTTCTTCTTCCCTGGTCTGTTTCTTCTCTTTTTTATAGTTGGCACAAACCTTCTTGGTGACGGCCTCAGGGATCTGTTTGATCCATCACTGAGGTCATGACAGTAAGGGTATGGAATACTTTCCATCTGCTAACATTTGGTTATGTGTTGCCTTCAGTCACGTTAACACGCGTAACTGTATTTTATCAAAAGTGAATCGGAAAGAAAATTACTGGATTTTACTTCTGTTTGTGGAAACTGCATTATCGCGCGCAAATGTTAAATCAGTTTCAATAATGAAGAATCATGAATCTTGCGGATCTAACGGATCACAAAGTGAGAGTATGGTTCATAGGACAGGGACAGGAGAACCTCATTCCAGACATGAGTTTTGACGGAGTGTTAAAGGGCGTTGACCAGGGAGCCTACATTTTCCTGACGACGGATAAAAATACTGGCGTCGACAGATATATTGTTATGCCCATATCCTCATGCAAATTATCAGTGGCTCCTTAAAAACAATTATATCGGATAAACACAAGAACCTGTCGTTTACAGGATGTTTTTTGTGCTTTACCGTTTATAGCCCCAAGGCTAATATGAGCTAAAATGGTTTATTAATCTTACTGGGCTGATGATTTCATTGGCTCTATTGTATCCAAGAGGACTTTCAGTATATCGCTTCTTTTTGTATCTGCATCTGTCCCTTCAAACTTGCAGTTAACTAACAGGATGTAACTGTTCATGGTGGTTTCGTCAATCCGCAATACCGGTTTATCTTTTGCACCAGGTAAACTCCCTATCTTTGAAGAGATCAATTCGTTAATGCTTGTAAATGATATGTACTTTGGAACCTCATATCTTGCCTGCACATTTATACCTGACTTCCGGACAATCAGTGCACCCTGAATCACCACAGAGTTTGGCATCTTAACTATATCCCCGCTTGCCGACTCAAGAACGGTGTAGTTGATAGAAATATCCCTGATTATTCCTGTATATGCCGTGGCCTCAATTCTGTCGGTAGAGAAATATTTGGGAAAAAGAGTTGGGAAGGTTCCACCGTACTGCCATGTGTTGATTGTGACTGTGTCGCCCACCTTGAAAGGCCTCACAACGGTAAGGAATATTCCGGCAAACTGATTGGAAAGGACGCTCTGTGCGGCGAGTCCAATCACGACCGAAAGCAAAGAACCACCGAGAATTACCGAAGATACGTCAACACCGAGATCGGCCAGAACTGCTATGCCTATTACAAAGTATCCAATCAGATTCACTATGAATATTATGGGATGTATGGACGAATATTCAAGGTACTTTCCAAGAAAGCGCCTCAACATGTTTACTACGATCTTGAGGATTATGTAGATTAATATAGCAATGAAAATCGCATCCACGAATGAACTGAAATTCTGCGGGATTATGTGGTAAACAGTTGTCACCATGTATACTGCAATCAGGACAGCTGCAAGAAGAATTATTAGCAGGGCCACTAACCTCAGGAGCCCGTTTGTTTTCTCGTTATTCATACTTCTTTATATGTTTTTCAATCTTAACTTTTCGGTGGGTTCATGACCATAAGAGTTTATCAGAACAATAAGAGGAAAGTATTATCTATTCTCTAGCTGATTATCTGGGAGATTAATTCAAGAATGGTTGAGAACTATGACAAGAATAGGAATGTCTGTTAAAAATCTGAAAGAAATCACTGACCTGCTTAATACTGTAATAACGGAAGTAAAACTTAAACTCGAATCGAAGGGAATCAATATAAGGGCGGTAGATCCAGCGCATGTAGCCATGATCAATATTGATATTCCGAGGGAATCCTTCAAGGAATACAGCATTGATGCTGATGAAGAGATAGCGATTGACGTTGAGAGACTCAAGAATGTCATAAAGGTTGCCAGGGACTCTGATGAGATAAGCATCACAAAGGAAAAGGACAAACTACTTTTTGAGATAGGAACTGTCAACAAGAAGTTCAACCTTCTGGACCCCAGCACCGTTACTACCCCGAAGATACCACAAATCAGTTCGGAATTTTACGTCGTACTGTTGAAATCTGACCTCGAGAAAGGTCTAAAGGCCGCAGAGGATGTTTCAGATGCAATAAGACTTACGCTTACGCCTGATTCATTCAGGGCCAGGTCTGTATCTGATACTGAAGAGTCTGAGTTGATACTTCCAAAGGACATGCTAAAAGAAATCAGCTGCAAGAGCACGATAAAGAGTTCCTATCCTCTAGAGTATCTGATCAGATTTATCAAGTCTGTAACCACAACCGACGAGCTGAAGCTCTCATTCAAGGACGACTATCCGCTGGTCATTTCGTTCAAGTTCGGCGTGGGAAGAGACATAGACGGGACATTCCTGCTTGCGCCTCGAATGGAACAGTAAATCTTCATAATTCTGTCTGCGGGAACGGGAGATATTCTTCTCAAAAATTTTGTTTTTTACGCTCTGCTTCTCGGTTTCATAACGGGCGCGAGGGGATTCGGACCCCTGATCTACAGCTTAGGAGGCTGTTGCCCTATCCAGACTAGGCCACGCGCCCTTGCCAGATCAGGGATTTTAGGAACGTATTTAAATCTTAGATTGTGCTGTTCCGATTTTTCAGATATCTCTGGGATATCGGCGTTATAATTTGATGCAAAACAGATCTCAATATTTCATTGATGATATGGATTCACGCTGGAGAATGTCTAGAAAACAAGCATTTTCTTTAAGATGTGGAGCCAGGGATGAGTCTTTCCTTGTATAGCAGTACCAAACTAATACACATATTTAAGAAGAATTATTGGACCGTAACTGTTTAACAATATTTAAATACAGTTCAGACTTGAAAGATTGCGCTGGAAATGATACGCATATTGCAAGAAAACGGATCGACTGCCTCCCATTTAATGTCTGTCCTGGTGAGAAACCGATCTGCCAGAGTTGGGGGAGCCGTAATCCTGTTCTTTGTGGCAGTCTCAATCCTAAACCTGGCGTATCCGGAGTATATGGGTGTAACAAATGCTTTCAGCATCCGTTCTTTCACCAACTTCAGCGCTAACCTTGATGCTGTTCCGACTCCACCGACTTTCTCTGAGGGGTGGGAATATATTTTTGGCACCACCGCATATGCAATTCCTATCCTTCCTGCGATTCTTGCATCCATCACGGTAGACCTTGCTTTCGCTGTTCCCATCGCAGGGATAAGCGCGCTTATGGGAACCATTGCAGGGGTGCTCTGCACATACCTATCCAGAAAGATGGAAATGGGAATGCTGGCGGTTGCAGGTATAGTTTCCAGCTTTCCTCTGATCATTTCTGTTATGATTTTCGGAATGATGCTGAGTTTCACCATTTCCGGGATCGTTGTTGGGATTGTATTCGTAATGTGGTCCTATTATGCCCTCATTGCGAGAAACATGACCCTGGACATAAGGAACCGCCAGTACATTGAGGCCTCAAGGGCGGCCGGAGCTTCGAAATTTCGTGTGATTTTCAGACATGTGATTCCCAATGCCATTTCACCCATCATGTCCAGATTCTCACTTGACCTGGCAACTGTTATAGTAATCCTCTCAGCCATCGATTACATTTTTTATAGCCAGTTCATCGGGCTTGCTCCTTACCCAGAAATGGGCAGCCTCATTGCAGCATTTCAAGGAGCAGGAGCGCTGTATGGACCCCATAACCCGCTGTCAGGCCCTTATATACCGGTGAACTCAGCACTTCTTCTCTTTCAGGGGGACTGGTGGATCGTTGTTATTCCCATTATATTCCTCGTAATCCTTGTACTCAGTCTGATCTCGTTCTCCACTGGACTCAGGGAGACCCTTGATCCCAGGGTAAGGTTCTGATGGGATTCAGTACCTGACAAGCGGGTTCTTCATGAAGTAGACAATGTCCACTGCTATACCGGATACAATCATTATGGCCGCAAAAAGGAATATTATTACTATAGCCGGATAGTACTGCCCCAGCATCATGGTTTCGATGAGGAAATAGCCTATCCCGGGGTAGGAAAACACGTACTCCATCATGACTATGTTGCTGAGCAGGTAAGCCACCATTATGGTGGCTGACACCAGAGGGGGAAGTATGGCATTTCTCCTCACATGTTTCATTACAATGGTACGTTCCGATGCTCCTCTTGCCCTGACACTTCTTACGTATTCCAGTCCCATATTTTCTGCATATCCCGATTCAAGCAGTATGGTCACGACACCAACCATACCAATCACCAGTGTACCAACCGGTAAAATGATGTGTTCAAGTGCGTTCCAGAAAATAGGGATATCCAGATGTATGAGGCTGTCAAGCAGGATCATGTGCGTGGGTTGGGATAGGAACTGCCCGTTACTGGAAAGCCACGTTGGAACGGGGTATCCAACCGCACGTGATGACAACCAGCCATAAAACGGGAGTACTCCAAGCGGGTTTTCAGACAGGACTCCCCTGCCGAAGACTGTTTGAAGCAGTAGCCCCACCACGTATGCAGGAGAAACATAAGCTGCTATCACGCATCCTCTCAGAATACCGGACAATCTGCCATGATAATGGGTACCGAGGTACCTTCCCAGCGGGAATGAAATCAGAAGTGCCACCGGAACGCTGATAAGCACGATCTGAAGGGTGAATGGAAAGAACAGTGCAATGGCGCCAGAGACTGGTCCGCTATAGGGGGCCGCTTCTTGAGGAGGGGTGTAAATCACTCCCCAGTTTCCAGTCAGCACATCAGAGACAAATACAAAAAAAGCGTCTAAAAAAGATGTTATCGTACCGTTTTCCACGGGTATGTGCGTCGAGAAAGGTTCGGGGTTACCCATGTAGGTGAATATAAGAAAAAGAACAAGCAGCACTCCCATCAGGGTGGCAATAGCTGCAAGGGATCTCCTGAGAAGGAATGCCCATAAATTCATTCTCCTTTAACATGCTTTGTTTTAAAAAAGTTACGTCAATAAATTACATTTCTTTTGATACTCCACGTATTCATTTGCGTTTAGAATCATGTGCTAATAGAGAATTACATGACAAATACATTTGATTGCCGGGATGATTTATTCAGGTTTCCCGATAACCTCTTTAAGTGAGGTTAAATATGAATGGACACCAATCAGTCAATGAACCTTAAACCAGATCGATAATGAATTTTGTGTACTTTATCTGCCTTACTGCCTCCAGAATCAAAAGAGAGCTCAAGCCAGACCGGCCCTGAAGTGACTGCCTGACTCCTTTCAGCAGGATATTATAGATAGAAAACATTTGGAAAATATGTTTCTGAGAATTGATGGCTGGGAATCCAACCTGCGCTTCTCTGCAGCTCATTTCATCCCCTCGCACGATAAGTGTTCACGTCTGCATGGTCATGATTACGCTGTGAGCGTGACTGTTTACGGAGATCAGGAAAAAGAATTTCTAATAGATTTTCTTGAGCTCAAGAACATTATAAACAGGGTCATAGCGCAAATGGATCACAGGGTTCTGGTTCCCTCACGGCCCGGTCTGCTTGAGTATACAATGGACGATGTTTCCTGCACAGTATCCTATGGTCACAAAAAGATGGTTTTTTCAAAGGAAGATGTGTTTCTGCTGGATGCACAGAGCTCTTCCAGTGAGGAGATGTCAAGTTATATAGGACAGAGAATAGCTGAGTCACTTAGAAAATATCCAAAGATAAGAAGACTGGAAACCTGCATTGAAGAAGGCCCTGGAATGGGAGCATGCGCGGAGATATCCATTAACCATGAATAAGGCAATCGTACTGCTTTCCGGTGGTCTTGATTCCTCGACCTCACTGGCTTATGCGAGAAGTATTGGTTATGATGTGACTGCATTGAGCTTCAGCTATGGGCAAAGACACAGTATTGAGCTTCAAAAGGGTGCGCAGATTGCTGATTTCTATGGTGTCAAAAGAATCGTATTTGACATCGATCTGAGGCAGACTGGAGGCAGTTCGCTCACCTCAGACTCAATGGTCGAGGAACGTGATATTGAAGATATTTCGAAGGAAATACCGAATACCTATGTTCCTGCAAGGAATTCTATTTTCCTCTCGATTGCATTCTCTGTATGTGAGGTAAACAATTGTGATGCAGTAGTTATTGGGGCCAACGCACTTGACTATTCAGGTTATCCTGACTGCAGACCCGAATTCTTCAATTCCATGGAAAAATCCCTCAACCTAGGCACCAGGATTGGCAATGAGAAGGGCATCAGGATAATGGCTCCTTTGCAGTATCTTAGCAAGGCCGAAATAATAAAACTCGGCAGCAGACTGGGTGTTCCCTATCAGCTCACTTACTCATGCTACAACGGGAATGATGAGGCATGCGGGAAATGCGACTCGTGCCTTCTCCGATTGAAAGGGTTCATGGAGGCAGGCCTTGTCGACCCAATTAAGTATGCAGAATATCCAAAATTTTACAGGGATTATTTGAAAAAAAGAGTGGGTTAATGGCCTTTCGCCAAAAACTCGTCCACTTTTCTGCAGTTTTCTATCACTGACTTTGTTGTGTTCTTCCAGAGCACCATTTCCTCAGGTGTGAAATCAAGGTCGTATATCTGCTCTATACCGTCCTTTCCTATCTTCACTGGGAGACCTATGAATATGTTATCTGCACCGTAGTGCTTGGCATGGCTTCCGGTGAGGTAAGCTGCGCTTGGGATTACTCTTTTCTTGTCCTTTATCACTGATTCTGCCATTGCCGTGATTGATACTCCGGGTGCGAAATATGCGCTTCCTGTCTTGAGGTAATTCACAATCTCTCCACCGCCGCCCCTGGTTCTGTTGACTATTGCATCAATTTTCTCCTTGCTCAGAAGCTTCTCAATCGGTATTCCTGCTACATTGGAGTATCTTATGAACGGTACCATGTCGTCACCGTGGCCGCCGATTACGAATGCATTCACATCCTCCACTGACACATTAAGTTCCATCGCCAAAAATGTCCTGAACCTTGAACTGTCCAGCGAACCTCCAAGACCCATTATCTTTTCCGGCTTTATTCCAGAGACTTTCTGCAGTGCGTATGCCATTATGTCAGCCGGGTTTGTCACTACTATAACAACGGCATCAGGAGCATATTTCTTGATCTGCTTTGCGACGCCTGAGATTATTTCCACGTTCTTCCCGAGCAGATCATCCCTGCTCATTCCGGGCTTTCTGGCAAGTCCTGCAGTGACCACTATGAGTTCCGAACCCTTGAGGTTTGCATAGACAGAATCATCCTTTGTTGTGAAACCAACTATCCTTGAGTCCGTTCCCCAGTGAGGGCTTCCTTCTGCTATGTCCAGTCCCTTTCCCTCAGGCACTCCGTCAACAACATCAAAGAGATAGAGGTCACCAAGCTCCTTGAGCGCCATAAACTGCGCCACAGTAGCGCCAACATTTCCAGCTCCTATAAGAGAAATTTTTGGTCTGTTCATAATAGTTAATTGCCTGGTTGATTAAAAACAATTGCGCCTAATTGCTGGCTGAAAATACCTCCCCCATGGTTTCTAGAATGTTCACAGAGATAGAGACGAGTATAAGAATTGAAGCGGCAATGAATATCCATCCAACAGCTATTGTAAGTGCGGAGAAAAGTCCAACGTAAATTGACATTGTTGGCAGGGGTAGCGCAACAGAAAGTGAAACCGATGAAATGAGCGCGCTGTTCGACGTGATGAGGTAACCGGTCACGAGAATACCGGAAGCAAACAGCAGCGACGAAAGCAAAAGAAACAATTCAGCCATTCTTCTCTGCAGGCTACCTTTAACAAGGACATAAAATGCAGAAGAGACAAGGGCTATGAGAATCGCAGCGATCGATATGAATCCATAAGAACCGAAAAATCCGAACACCTCAAATAGAAACACTGGAACAGATTCCGATTGAAGCACAACAAGCAGTATTGAAGAGGGAGTCAGGGAAAAAGGGTTTGCATAAAACGCCAGGAAGGCGAACACACTTCCCACGATTGCGATCATTCTGGATGAAACTTTTGCCTCCTGGGAATCGAACATGTCTACCAGTGCAGCCACGAATACCAGGCTTCCCGCCGCAAAGAGATCGAAACCTGAGACAGGTTGTCCCGACATAACGAAAGAGATTCCCATGAGTACCAGCATGAGGAAAATCAGGATGGAAATATTACCAAGTTTTTCCGGGAGAGTATACCTGAGTGCGATGAACATTAGATACACGGAAATTATGATGAAGACGAGAGAGGAAGCGATTCCTGCACCCAGAGAGACTATCGCGGGTGAATATACGGGATGATCATACATCTCCCCGGTGAAAAGTATAATCTGAGCTATACTCTGAATCATGAAGCCGACAGCCATTGCAGCTGCGCCTATTATCAGGATCACTGAAAAGTTGAACGATGATTTCCTGTTCTCTGTTGTAGGTTTCACCTCATCCTTCTTTTTATCTTCCTTGACTGTAGCCTTGGCAAGGCTTGCACCACAGTTTTTGCAGAAAAGAAATGTGTCAAGGTTTTCCTGCCCACAATTCGGGCAAATCTTAGTCACGAACTTCAATGGGCTGTCCTGATTTAAATATTTCTCCCAATAATCTTCATGTTGAACAAGGCGAATTTAGAGTGTTATGAATCAATAAGGTATACCGATCTGGTAAAGTCCTTTCATTGGATCATCCCTCTCTCCACCTTGTCAGTTTGCGGGCTGCGATGTAGAAAACTGCCAGATCAATAAACAGAATCAACCACATTACAGGCATGACCGGTGAAAGCCCGAAGTAGCCCTGAACCAGAACAGCAGCAGGCGTGACAGGCGATACGGAAAGGATGTAAAGGTAGAAACTCGGGATGTAAGTGTACGGATAAAACGTGGGAGGAAGTATGGTCATGATTACTGAAAGTATGGCAGCGATACCCCATACATTCCTCACATGACCTATTGCACCGGAAATGATAAATGAGATGGAGGATGTTGCAACTACAAGGATCAGGAGCACTGCCACAAGGACCAGGGTGCCTATAAAGGAGAACAGGTGGAATACCAATCCAAGTATTACATAGAGTATGATGCCTGGTCCGGAAAAAACGACGTAGCTTAGGGTCATTCCAATCATGTAATCTGTTGACGAAATTGGACTTGCGACAAACAGGTCCTGTATTCTGAGCTGTAATCTCAGGAATGCTGCATCTCCAGAACTCTG
>JAJYZU010000006.1 GCA_021799755.1 Thermoplasmata archaeon | reverse complement strand
GACTTTGTCAATATTTAGTTGATTTTTCTTCTAAATGCAGTGTGCAACCGAAATCATGAAATATGAATGAAACATACCATCACATGCGACTGAGGAAGGCGCCTTTTACTGAGTTCAAGAGGATATCAACAACACTTGATGACTTCTCGCCACTGGGAACTTCCCCCATATTCATGATCAATAACATACCAATGATGGATCTTGAGCTCAGGAATCATGATCTCATAAGCTACATGAATCCCATGTGCCCGCAATGTCTTTCCAGGAACGTTGTGAAGAATGGTACCTGTGTAAGGAAGCTGGAGAACGGAACAGTATTCAGGGTACAGAGATATATCTGCCAGGACTGCAGATATTCTTTTGTGGCAAGACCTCCCAATTATGGCTACGGAAAGCATTATCCTGATGATATGAAAGAGAAGGGCATCCGCACAAGGGTGAAAACATAACTGAGAAAAACGGCAGACATATTTCACACAATAGGAAGGATCATAATATCGCCTGAAACTGTGAGGAAGAGAATTCCTGAAGTTCCGGTAACAGAGATGCAGGCATCCGGTTACTTCGTATATGACGAGCAGTATGTCCACATCAACGGCATAGAGAAATACAGGGCACTTCTCAAGGATTCCATCACCGGCAGCTTCGTTGAGGATATCCTCGACGATCTGGGAGAGGATGCAATTGTAAATTTCATGATCAATGCACTATCAAGGTTCATCATGCCTGATAATATCGATTATATTATCATAACAACCGACGGCTATCATTATGAATCCATGCTTGAAACGGTATCCGAAAGGTTTCACATACGAATAAAGAGGCAGAGATGCCTCTTCCACATAGAGAAGGATCTAGCACACAGGATAAAGGATTCCCGCAAGGAGAAAGAACTTGACATGGCGAAGAGGCTGATCAAGTTCATGTTCTTCCAGAATCGGAAGAATCTCATGAATCTTGGAAGAAACAGCGATCCCATATCATTTCTCATTGCAGGAAAGAATGAAAAGCAGATCGTTGAGATTATGCTGGAAAAGATAACCAGCCTGTATGGCTATGATCCCATCATATCCAATTTCCTCTCATTCCTGAAAAGAAACAGGAAAGAGGTATTCCTGTACCTTCAGGATCCGATGGTAGAGAAGACATCAGACATAGCGGAACAGCACTTCTCGATACAGTCATGGTTATTCAAGCACAGGTTCAAGACAAAGGAAGGATTATTGAAAACATCCTTCTGGTACCATCACTATCTATCAACCGATAATTGACAATGTCGCAAAAAAGAAAAGATTAATTTTGCCCGGCGATAGCTGTATATGTGCAGGATGATGCTACTGAAAGGAAACTTCGAATCCGCGATAAATCCCCTGTTATCGGCCTTTAAGGAAGTATGCAAGAATGACCCGCTCAACAAGGAACCCGACGGTTCAGTCTACAGTCACCCGGATGGCTGGGGATATGTGAACATACATGATACCATCGAATATGGCAGGTACGCTAAGCCCGTTTTTAATTCCGATGGCCCTGAGGTGCATGATGGGCTGTTCATGCTACATGCAAGGAAAACAAGCACAGGCGAACCGGTCGGAGTTGGTTTCGTGCATCCTTTTCATGCATTCGATGCCGAATCTGAGTACTGGCTGGGCCATAACGGGGATTTTGACAAGGCAAGAATAGCAGAATACTTGGGAGTACAGGTTCCGGTAGGAGAATCTGACACCCAGGTTTTTCTTGATCTTTTTATGCGGCAGCCTGGCAATGCAAGGAATAAACTTTATCACGCAATAAAGGTAGTTAACGATCTTAAAGCCATCAAGTCAATCGCCAATATCTTCCTGGTCTCCTATAACCGGATTTCGGGAGAAAAGGAAGGGCTGGCCTATACCGACGCTCCGGAAGGCACACAATACGGGGAGAATTCCAAGCTGTATTCCTCGGGAAGCACTAAAATGCGACTAATCTTTTCCTCAAGCGTAGCGTTTTCCAGGCACTTCAGGGACCTGGATTTCCAAGCGATTGAAAAGATTCCCCGCGGAAAGATTGTTGAGATATAGAAAGAACGCTTTAGATATTTGGCAAGCGCTATCTGGGACAGCGGATTGCTAGTTTTAATACCTAGTTTTGCCTTATGATAGCCATGGTAAAAGCTCTGTTAGAGACCAACATGGGAAACATAGAGATAGAACTCTTTGAGAAGGAAATGCCGGTAACCGCAGGCAACTTCAGGAAACTGGTTGAAAAGGGATTCTACAACGGCGTTATTTTCCACAGGGTGATCAAGGACTTCATGATACAGGGAGGCGATCCAACAGGAACAGGAATGGGAGGTCCAGGTTATTCAATCAAGGATGAATTCTCAAAAAACAACAGGAATGACCGGGGGACAATTTCAATGGCAAACGCAGGCCCGAACACCGGGGGAAGCCAGTTCTTCATCAACCTTGTCAATAATAACTACCTGGACAGGAAGCATCCTGTGTTCGGCAAGATAGTGAAAGGGATGGATGTTGTCGACAAGATCGGATCTTCGAAGACTGATGCAGGCGACAGGCCTGTCAACAAGGTCGTCATCAATAAGGCCACGATCACTTCCTGAAAAATGCCGATCATAAAAAAGAATCATTACTTCCTTGGATTATTGCCATTATTTTTTTATCAATCTTAACGATAAGCTTCATGAAATGACAGATTCAAGCATAATAGTAACAGGCGGTGCCGGCTTCATAGGCAGCAACCTGGTCGAAGCCCTTTCTAAAGACAATTCAGTGATCGTTCTCGACAACCTGCACACGGGATCAAGGGACAACATCTCCGGCCCGGTAAAATCAGGCGTAAAATTCCTGAAGAAGGATGCCAGGGATATAGGCGAAATAAAAGAGAAAGTGTCATGCATCTACCACCTTGGTTTCTATTCCGCCTCTCCAATGTACAGGGAGAACCCGCATCTTGTGGCTGAGGTCATTGATGGCATGATATCCGTCCTTGAGCTTGCAAGAAAGAACGACTGCCCTGTTGTCTTCTCATCGACATCTTCCATTTACAACGGGATAAAACCACCCCACAGGGAGGACGTTATCCCCGGAGTCACCGACTACTACACAGAAGGAAGGATAGAGGCGGAGCGCCTCTCTGAGCTTTATTACAGGTTATATGGGCTGAATGTTTCCGCCATGAGGTTTTTCTCTGTCTATGGCTTTCATGAAGATGCAAAGCATGGCTATGCCAACCTGGCGACCCAGTTCATGAAAGCAATGATAAAGAAGGAGCAGCCCGTGATATACGGCGATGGAACACAGAGAAGGGACTTTGTCTTTGTCACCGATGTTGTGGATGCGCTGCTTAAAGCTTCAACTTCGAAAGGCTTCGAGGTATACAACGTCGGCTCTGGAGTAAATTATTCACTGAACGAACTGGTGGACAAGATAAACAATCTACTCGGAAGCAGCATAAGTGCTAAATATATTGAGATGCCGGTGAAGAACTATGTGATGGAGACGCTTGCCGATACCACGAAGGCGAGCAGGAAGCTTGGCTTCAAGGCAAAGATAGACCTTGATTCAGGCCTCCGCACTCTTGCAAAGTATTATGGTGCGAAATGATAGAAAATTCAATGTACATGGCCAGGGCTCCGCTCCGGATAACATTCGTCGGAGGAGGTACGGATATCGCGGATTTTTATAGATCCCATGGCCCGGGAATATGCGTCTCGGCTGCAATCGACAAATACATTTTCGTTTTAGTAAACAAGAAATTTGATTCGCAGATAAGGGTGAGCTACTCGAAAACAGAGATTGTGGATACTGTCGCCGAGATACAGCACCCCACCGTAAGGGAAGCACTGAAATACCTTGGGATCGATGGTGGAATAGAAATTGTCAGCATATCGGACATTCCATCCCAGGGAACCGGGCTTGGATCAAGCAGCACTTTCCTGGTGAGCCTCCTGCATGCCCTCCACTCCTATATCGGGCAGTTCGCTTCGGCATCCACACTTGCGCAGGAAGCAGTCAAGATAGAAAGGGAAATACTGCGTGAGCCGGGAGGCAAACAGGACCAATATATTGCCGCATACGGTGGAGTCAGGTCTTTCACCTTCCAGCCAGACGAATCCGTGAAGGTAACTCCTATTATAATGAAGCAGGCCGAGCTTCAGCGTCTTCAATCCGCCATCCTGCTCCTCTACACGGGCAAGACGAGGGCATCGACCGAGATCCACAGGAAGCAATCCCAGGGCATGCACCAGAATATCAAGAGTTACGAAAGAATGGTGCAGATTGCCGAGGAATTCCCGCGCTCCCTCAATAAAGGGGATCTCGAGGAGGCTGGAAGACTTGTTGACGAGAACTGGAAGCTTAAATCAGGGCTAGCAGACGGAATCTCAAGCGAGTCCATTTCTGCTTTGTACGAGAAGGGGATCAGGGCAGGAGCATACGGAGGAAAGCTGGTCGGAGCCGGCGGTGGCGGCTTCCTTCTCTTTATAGTCGATCCAGACAGGAGATCCAGGGTAAAAGAGGCTCTTCATGACCTCAGGGAAGTTGAGGTGGGCTTTGATTACAACGGATCAAGCATCATATATGTAGGTGACTGAGTTCTCAGCATTTTTCTCTTGATTTTTATTTTCGTTCCTCAGTTATCATAAGCTGTCTTTTTATTAACTGACGCAACCCATCCGGCTTATAAGCGAAATTGTATTATGCTGTTATTTCATGTTATATATATGTTTCTGGGGCGATTGCAAGAGCTGGATCATCTGAAAAAACTGCATATAAAGGGCGGAAAGAAACTCCTGACAATTTCAGGCACAGTTGGATCGGGAAAAACTGAACTGGTCAACAAACTGATGTCGACATGCAGGTCCATATACCTGATACCGAACGGGTATGGAGAGAAAGGCATCGTGGCATCATTCTGGTCCCAGATTGTTGCATCTGGAATGGGGAAGGCCCTCAGGACACCCGAGACTTATGCAGACATTCTTCAAATTATAAAGGACGAGTCGTTAATGCAGGGCCTGTTGCTGGTCATTGACTCATTCCAGGATATCGTGAACCAGTCCAGAAGATTCGTGCCTGATTTCAATTCATGGTGGGACTCCCTTCCCCCTTCACAGAACCTTACTGTCATACTGGTAATGGAGAGCCCGGTTATCCCTGGACCAGCCGAGTTGAAGTCCTCTAACTCAATATTCAAGAGGGCAACGGAGAGTATGGTAGTGGGAGATCTATCTTATGCCGAGACCCTTCCTCTGCTGTCGGGTCTTACGCCTGAAGAAGCGATAAGCGTTTATTCTGTTTTTGGCGGAAGTCCACATTCGCTGATGCAGTTTAATCCAAAGTTCAACCTGGAGAGAAACATTGAAGAGAATATCCTGAACAGATCAAGCTATCTCTACAATTTTGCCAAATTCACGCTTCTTTCTGGAGTGAATAACAGGTCCAAGATCCTCGAGATACTGCAACACCTGGGATATGGGCCAAAGACGCTTGAGGAACTTTCCGCAGAGACAGGTATAGCAAAGAGGGAAATCCAGTCGGAGCTAAGGCTGTTGGAATCCAGGTATGCAATAATCCACAAGGGCAGCTTGCTTTCTGATAAGCCGGCGGGCACAAGAGCACTTTTCTCCATAAGCGACAATTTTACAAGGTTCTGGTTCTCATTCATGAAGCCAAACATGGGTTTGCTTGAGCTTGGCAGGATACAGGAAGTCAAGAACGCGATTCGCATAGACCTGGAAAGGCACACCGCCAAAACGTTTACGGGAATATGCTTCCAGCATTTTCATGACTATGTAGTAGGACGAGAAAGGCAATTGCTATATTACACTTGGAAAGGTGAAACATCTAAAATTGACATTGTAGCGTTAGACAAGGAGACACTTGATGCATATTTTGTCGACACTCACTGGACCAAATTACCGCTGCTGAAGGATACTGTTGAAGCGCTATCAGCAAAATCGGGAGAAGTTCCATGGATGCGGGGGAAGAGGAAGGATCATTTTGTCATATACTCCAAGATGGGATTCCGCTTTGAGTCCACCGAAGCACAGCTTGTAAACATCAACACGCTGCAGAGAGATTTATCAATGCCTAGGCCGGCCAAGCCGAAATAATGCATACGTTTGTTTCTTTTTCCCATGCTACATTGTATCTGAGGTGTGTGCAGGAATACGAAAAGGCAATGTTTATTGACTATTTCTTTACATGTAACTATCGTGAACGAAGGAAAAACTTTTATTAACGTATTCGTATAAGGTTTAATCGGTATAGGTGCAAAAATGGTTTCAAAGAAGAAGATTGGATTGATATCCGTGACGTTGGCTGTAGCGGCTCTTATGGTATTATCTGGAGTGGGCATGATGCTCTATAACGGAGTGAGCCCAGCAAGTACGCCAAGTCACCCTGCTAGCAAGCTAAATGGAAAAACCACACTTTCTCCAGTAAACTCACTGACTGCCTGGACACCTGGAACTGTGACTTCGAGCGAACCAGGATACACGGGCGGAGTTTATAAAGTGGCAAGCACCATTAACATAGGGCACGAAAATATATTGCTGCAAACTAGTTTATATTCAGGCCTGTTAAGTGATGAGATTTACGACACAGCATATCAAGAATTGCCAAATGGTACATACATCCCTTGGCTTGCTTCATCATACACATATCAGAATACTTCTGCTCTTTCTAACCACACCACGTTTGATCCTCTGACCGGAAAATGGACTGAGTACAATCTGTCATACACTTTACATATTGTTCCAGGAGTCAAATGGACAGATTGGGCCCCTGCAAATGCTTCATCAACTTACACGTACTCAAATACACAGACATACTACACTGCTTCCGGCACCCCTTATACACACACCTATTCAAGATACAAGTCAATGAGCATGTTGACTTACGAGGTCCAGGCTGCAGACTTTATTCTTTCATGGGAACTTCTCGTTCAATCAAAAGACTATAGTACAGAATATTCTAATGTTGTAAATGTGATTCCAATTAATAATCTGACAGTTGAATATTTACTAAGTACTACTTCTGCAACCTTCTCCACTTATACATTGGAAACACCTGTCCTACCATACCACATATGGGTCTCGCACGAATACGCAGACGTAACTGGTGATTGGAACTTTAACCCCTCAGTGGGAACTGGTACTGGATATAATGACTGGGAGCTAGGGTATAATAAGGCAACGGGCTATGCACCAGGCTACGTAGGAACTGGCCCATTTATGATGGTCAACGCCTATAACCATACTAATGGTTACTATATATCAGGTCTAGGATGGGAACTGTACGCTAATCCTTACTATTTCATACAGTATACGAATTCAACGACTTACGCTTCATTTATTGCCAATAACAGTTGGGCGACACCGACCCTGTGGCATCAATTCACTCCCAAAATACTGGCTGTTGAATATCCTTATTACTCCACCCTGTCGGCCGCGGTTACTGCAATGTCTGAGCGTCTGGTTCAAACAATAACGGAGGGCGTTGACCCGAGCTTTGTCCCGGTCGTTGATACTTTCCCTAATACATACATTTTCCACAAGGCCTCTTCGGGGTACGGCTATATGCAGCTAAACTCGCATAGTGACCAGGCGCCGATGAATATCACTGCATTCAGACAGGCACTTAACTATGCTACAGATAAAGCATATCTAGCTACCGTCGTTGATTCCGGGTACGATATTCTTGGACAACCAATCATACCTCCATCCGACCCACTTTGGAGAAACGACTCCACTCCTAGTTATACATATAACCCTGCTAAAGCAGAAAGTCTCATTGGTAGTATCCCTGGAATGAAGAACGAAAGCGGCGTATGGTACTACAACAATGTGCGAGTAACTGCAAACATACAAATTACAAGTGCTGGACCAAATCCGCTTGGGGTAGAGGGTGCACTTATAATTGCTTCAGAGTGGACTTCAATAGGGGTTCCAACGACTGTTACACAGGAATCGTTCACGACTTTACTCCCAAACCTAGACAACTACAACTATAATGTAATATCGTTAGCGATAACTGGCGTGTCAGGAGATCCAACAGGTTTTTACCTTGAAACGTACAACTATAACTCTGGGTTAGGAACTGGATTCTATCTTGGGCCGTGGAGCACTATCAACTATGGTGGCAAAACACTCACTGGGGCACAAGTTAATGATACTTTAAACAACCTGACGGTTAAATTGAATTCCATAACCAATATAGTGACTAGGATTTCAATATCTGATGAAATACAGGGAATAGGAGCAATAGAATCAACATTGATCAACCTTGGGTATGGTATTGACATTCTTCCTTTCACAAACACAACGTTCACAAACATATCCGAGATAGAGGTTCCGTATGCTGCTTATATGTATTGGGCTGTTTTGACAACACATATGAGAACCAGTGGTCTTACGTCTCACTATACTTCAAAGTATGACGTATCAGTGCAGGTCAGCAACTCTACGTTCTTCAATGGTCAGAAGGGAACAGCTGTTGTGAAGGTAACCAGCAATTTGACAGGCGCCCCGGTGTCCGGTGCAAATGTAACGGTCGGAGTGTCTCCAAGTGGCGCAACATTAAATATTACAAGCGACACAGGTATAACTAACAGTGCTGGGCAATATGTCTGGAAATTTACCGTTCTAAGCACTCAGCCGCTTATTTACACAAGCCAATACTTCGGAAGACTTAATTTCACAGCAGTTGCGACAGGGAACTCGTCTGTTGAGCCAGGTTTGGGCTCTGCTCTCGCGAACGTACTTCCACAGGGCCTAAAAGTTGTGACCCCGCCAACACCCAAACTATCGGGAAGCAACAAAGAGCTCTATTGGATGAAGTTTGAAAATGCTACGAATGGAAATCCGATATCTAACTTTAGTTATACTATACAAGTAGCAAGTGGCGCAATCCTTATGACGCCTGCCTATTCGGGCGAAACTGAAACGAATACATCTACAGCGCAATCCATAGTTTGTCCGGCTTGCCCAAGTGGGTATTTGAATTATTCGTACTATTCGGTTAATGATGTTGGAAATCCGTCCAATCCGAACGTAACTTCCATTAGTGGGTTGACTGGACCTAATGGTACTGTCTATTTCTGGATACAGGCAAACACCTCTTATGACTATGCATCTTACGGATACCAGAATTTCACCTACATCTTCCTTGGAAGTATTGCGGAAGGTACACCGGTTTCCGGGGCACCTTACTATATGCTCCCAGCTGAGTGGACTACCTCTTCCAGCGTTAGCCCTATATTTGGTTCAAAGAACGGATATGGTGTCCAGCAGCCTATAGAGTTTCCGGTTGAGATGTTATCTGGAACACCTAAGGATAATGTTTCGATTAGTGTAAGCAGCGATACTATGGCCTACAATGGACATATTACTGTATCCGCAACTGTAGTTAATGCTACGACAGGATCCCCTGTAAAGGGATATACAGTGGATCTCGAATCACAGAATATTCTTGGTGCCAACAGAGGGTACTTCAATAATACGACTGGCACATTAATGCTAGCACCGAATCCGAACTATCTCTTTGGAAGCTCATATCTGTCGGCAATACAACTGGTGACAAATTCAAATGGTGTGGCTTCAGCTTCGTTCTATCCAGGGTTCTACAACTATAACACTACAAAGGTTCTAGTGCCATCTCCATATGAGAAGAATTCTGCAGTTCCCTTTGACTCATTCATAATCACTGCAGTTGGCCAGAACGGTACCGCTGCAACTCCTGTAGATTCACTGACAGTCTACTCAACACCAACATATCCACCAACTTACACAGTTACCTTCAGTGAAAACGCCTTACCTGCAGGGACAGCTTGGACTGTTAACCTTTCAAATGGGCAATCAAATACCTCTACGACATCATCAATGACATTTGAGTTGGTCAATGGCACTTACGGCTATGTGGTTTCATCTTCCGACGTTGACTACTTAAGTACATCTGGACAGATTACAGTTAATGGTGCCCCAGTAAGTCAACATGCTTCATTCGTTTACTCTTACGAGGTCACTTTTAGTGAGACTGGCCTAGCGTCTGGTACCACGTGGTCTGTAACGGTAAATGGCACTCTAATTTCTTCCTCAACTTCAGTTGCTACGGTAAGGGAAGTTAATGGAACATATTCTTACTCAGTGGCTCCTGTTGCTGGCTACAGTCTAATATCAGCACATACCGGCTCTTTCCAGGTGAAAGGTGCCCCAGTTAACATAAGTCTTGTTTTCAAGCAAGTCTTATATTCGGTGACTGTCACTGAATCAGGGCTGCCATCTGGGTCCAGTTGGTATGTAATGCTCGCAAATGGGACAAAATTGAACTCAACCTCTACAACAATTAGCTTTAATGAACCCAACGGCACTTACAGTGTTACTTTCAATACTACTGCCTCTAACTACCTACCGAGTTCATCTTCGGTTTCTTTCACTGTTTCAGGGCAATCTGTTTCCGTGTCTGTAAGCTTCCATTCAGTGTCAAAGACTTCCAACAACACTCTGTTATATGTTGTAATAGGTGTAGTGGTTGCCGTCATAGTAATCGGGGCAGCTGTAGGGTTGATGATGAGAAGAAAGAAGCCTCCGGTCGGTCAATGAAAATTTTTTAATCTTTTATTATTTTTATAAATTTTAATTTGTCTATTTCATCGTCTAAGAGGAAATGCTATGAATGCTTTTGTCGCAGTAAGGAAATTAATTCAGGGAGTTGTTCTCCTTTTTCTAGTCGCTATTATCATCTTCGTCATATTCAGGTTGATGCCTGGTAATCCAGCTGATCTAATCCTTTTGTCATTCAAAGTTAAACCGGATTTACAGCAGAAGGAGGCTCTTCTTCGGCAATTTGGTCTTCAAAACGGTAAGTGGTCCTATACTGCCTTTACTACATTTATGTACGATATGTTTTCAGGTAACTGGGGAAATGACTATTATTATGGAGCAACGGTGAGCCAGATCATTTTCACGGCTCTTCCATATACCCTCGTTCTCGTGGGATCTGCTGCGGTGCTTGGATGGATTTTTGGAATCCCACTTGGAATAACAACAACAAGACTGAGGGGGAAAAAGAGCGAGACTGCGATACTAACTTCAAGCTTGATTGTGAGTTCAATTCCTTATCTTGTACTGGCCGTTCTACTCTATCTCTACCTTATAGCTTACCTTCAATGGTTTCCAGTTTCCGGGTATTTCAGTTTTACTGAACTAGAGCATCCAACTTTCTTCAGCGTTCTTAGTGTTATACGGACAATCGCCATACCGTTGGTTTCTCTTTTCTTAATCGGGGCAGCAGGCCATTTGATCACAATGAGGGCAACAATGGTATCGATTTTAGGGGAGGATTTCATAACTACTGCAAGGGCTAAAGGGGTAAAGGAAAAGGATATACTGAGAAAGCACGCAGCACGAAATGCCCTTATTCCAGTATCTACAAGAATGGCACTCGAGTTTGCTTTGATTTTGAGTGGTGCATTGATAGTGGATATTATTTTTTCATATCCGGGAATAGGCTATTATCTGTACGAAGCAACATTGAAAGAAGATTACCCCTTGATTGAGGCTGCTACCTTTATGATTTCAGTTGTCACTATTTTCGCATATTTAATAGTAGATTACGTTCATGCTTGGTTGGACCCAAGAATCAGAGTTTAAGGTGATATTTTGATAAGTGATGATAAGAAACAATACGAGAACAACAAGCGCTTGCGGAAATTGAAGCGCCAGCGAACTTTGCAACATTATCGGGCACAGTTCAGAATTTACATGAAGTCCAAATATGGCAAAACTGGTTTTTATATCTTGCTAATATTTGCCATAATCGCCTTGCTTTCACCCTTATTGGCGCCACAGCCATATTCTTATATAGCTCCGGGGATAGATACACACGTAGCAAAGGAAAGGGCTGCAATATATTTGGGCTCAAATAATACCACAAATAAGAGCGGACTCAGTTATTTTGGGCCATTGGCATCTTCGCCTGGTACGACCGGTTCTTATGTAATTTATTATGCATTGTCAAATGGTTCTCTATACTCAGAAGGAATAGGCTCAACTAGTACTACGCCTGTTAACTCGTCTTTTTATCTTTACCACGTTGCCGTTAGTAACAATAATACTCTTCTTTCTCCCATAATCATTCCATTACTTAATTATGGACCAGCTATTTCAGCGGGGCAGTATCAATTACAAAATTTTATTCTTTTGTCAACTTCCAACGGAAATCTGTACATTGGTAAGGCAGGTTGGACTGGAACCGAAGTCGGTTCGGGAAAGCCAACATTCGTATCTGTTTCACATGGGTCTGTCAACGGTACGATTTCCTCAGCACCGGTGAGTGATTCTGGACCACTTCAATTCACTCTTCCAACTTGGGTACCCTTTTATAATCTACCTGGAGGTTACTATTCTAATCCAAGTGAAGAAATTGGGAATCCAGGTTTTATATTCGTAGTCTCACACAATATTACTGGCTATTACCTGAACGAATTCCAGGCCTTTCCTCTTGTTCACAGGTGGGCTATTAAATTGAACACAAATACCCCTCCAAGAAACGTCTTATATTACGGTTCTTACTTTGAGTTAGGGTTAGTAGCTGATCAGTCCTTGGTTATTGTGTCTTATAGTAGCAACCTTACAGCATATTCTCCACTTAATGGAAACCCTGTTTGGACCATCAAAACAAATAGCTCTGTGGTTCAGGGACCATATATCCCAAGGGATTATGAGCTTCAGTCGCTATCCTATAACTCATTATTCATTGCCACAGCAAATAACAATGTGTACTCTGTAAATCTGACGACTAGAAATCTTACTCTAATCTTGCACTCATCGTCTAGAATAACGGGTTTCGCAAGCTCCTATGGTAGTGTTGGTTTTCCTACTGTTCTTTTATCAGAGACTGCATCCAGTGTTTACATCACTTCAAGTCTATACTCGGTTTTAAAGGAGGAAAACGGGACTGCCAATCTTAGTCTAAATAACAGCAATATCAACCATAACAACTATACTACTAGGAACTTTGTTCTTCCATCAGGTTATGGCAGCTATCTAACGAATCCGATCTATGACAATTTCGCTTCTACATTTATTATAGCGTCATCCCATGGTTTGGTTTTTTCGTTGCAAACGGGAAATGGATCTTACCCTTTTACCTGGAGGGCAACGCTTACCCCCACTCCAGTCAACGTTTCCCAACCGATAACTTTCTACGACGTGGCTACGGGCAGGAGCGTTATAGGTGTGATTGCATCTACAGGGATTTTTTACATATATGATACGAATGCATATGATCTGAACCCAATTCCTCCAACTTTTCATACAGTAACTGGGGCGATATTCCCTCTAGGAACGAATCAAGAGGGTCAGGATCTTTTCGCTCAGTTCATTCAAAGTTTTTGGACCGACTGGCTTCTTGGAGTCATGATAGGAATAGCAACAATTGCCATCGCATTACTTGCCGCAATGCTCATTGGCTACAAAGGGGGAGCAGTTGGAAGTATATTCGAAGTTGTCTCACTTTCAGTTTATCTTATACCAGGATTAGCTTTACTGATAGCATTGCAATCAGTTATTGGCTCGAGTTTCACTAATCTCGTATGGATAGTAACGATTGTTTCATGGCCATTTACGACATTCACGCTGATCGGAATAGTGAGACAGATCAAGTCCAGGACATTTGTTGAGGCTGCGAGGGTGTCGGGAGCAGGATTCTTTGGCATAATGAGAAGACACATACTTCCTAATATTGCTCCCTTAACCCTTTACCTTCTTTCGCTTGCCATAAGCGGGGGAGTGGCAGCAGTAGCAGGATTACAGTTCCTTGGCCTTGCACCACTCAACCTTTCCACATGGGGAGGAATGCTGAACTCTGTCCTTGGCAACTTTTACTATGCAGTATTGGCACCATGGTGGGTTCTACCTCCAGCAATTGCGCTAACCATGTTCATATTTGCTTTTATATTTGCATCGAGGGGACTTGATGAGGTCGTAAATCCGCGTCTGAGGAGGCGCTAAATGCAAATAGGGGCGTTTAAGACAGACAGGACGATGAGCAAGACTATTGTCAGGGTTAATGATCTTTCTGTCAGGTTCAAGACAATAGATGGAGAGATACAGGCTCTTTCCAATGTAAGCTTCGATCTTAAAGAAGGAGAAATCCTAGGAATAATCGGCGAGAGCGGATCAGGGAAATCAACGCTTGCAACTGCGATGATGTCTTTATTGCCTGACAATGCAAGCGTTGGAGGTGAGGTACGGTTCGTCAACCGTATTTCAGGCGGACTTGAAGACGAAGAAGTTGTGACTTCCGCCGAAACATCAGGAAGAGCTTACTTCAAGCTTCGCAAATCGTCCAGACGGATCCTGGATATGCGCCTTACAACGTTAAGATGGAAATCGATCGCAATGGTCTTCCAGGGGGCAATGAACTCTCTAAATCCCGTATACACCGTAAGGAAGCAGATCCGGGAGGTCTTTGATATACATGAACCTCTCATGTCGGTCGAGGAGATTAACGACAGGATCAATGAGTCCTCAAAGCTTGCAGGTTTCAACACGAGGTTCCTGGACTCATACCCGCATCAGTTAAGCGGTGGAATGAAGCAGAGAGCCGTCATAGCCATGGCGCTTGCACTGAATCCCCAACTTATAATTGCAGACGAGCCCACAACAGGCCTTGATGTAATCACACAGGCCAAAATCATAAAGGAGCTCAAGAATCTCAGGGATAGCGGGATGATAAGGTCCATGGTGATCATATCCCACGATGTTGGTGTTGTATCCCAGCTTGCTGATCGTGTTGCCGTCCTTTATGCTGGCAAGATTATGGAACTCGGCACTGCAAAGGAAGTCTTCAAGAACAGTTCCAATCCGTATACAGTGGCGCTAATGAGGAGCTATCCATCGATAAGATCCACCCGAACCGTTGTTACAGGAATACCGGGAGCAGTTCCAGATTTGCTGAACCTGCCAAAAGCATGCTACTTTGCGACAAGGTGTTTCTATGTAAAGCCAGACTGTTCCAACCATTTGCCTCAATATGTAGAAGCTTCGCCTGGCCACCTGAGCTTGTGCCTACACACGAAGGAGTTCGTGAACGACATGGTTGAAGGTGGATTGAAGTTGAGTGCTGAGACCATCCAGGAAAGCAAAGATTACGCGGATAAAGCATTCAACGTGATAGAGGCTTCAAACCTTACAAAATATTTCGAGCTTTCCGCCAGTGCTGCTGGGGCCCTTTTTGGCCTGGGGAAAAAGAAATATGTCAGGGCCGTGGATCACATCGATCTCGAAATCAAGAAAGGGCAGATCCTTGGTGTTGTTGGCGAAAGCGGTTCAGGGAAGACTACACTGGGACGAACCATCTTGATGACACTTCATCCGACGTCCGGGAAAATTATGTATTCCTACCAGACTGACGGGGAGGTCAAAAGAGTAGACGTATCCGTCCTGCACGAAAGATCAAGGGAGTTCAGGGCATACAGGAAAGCCACCCAGCTTATCTTCCAGGATCCATACGACTCAATAAATCCAAAGATGACCATTCTGGACATCGTGTCGGAGCCATTATTATCAAGCCTGGGATCGCACACGTTCGCAGAACTCGATGAACTGAAAGCATCCAGCCAGAATGCATCGCTTCCCAAGAAAAAGGCACACGAGCAGCCGGATGTGCTTGCTGAGGTTTCAAGGGCGCTTGAAATTGCCAATCTCACTCCGGCAAGCAATTACATAAACAGGTATCCGCATGAACTTTCCGGCGGGGAAAGGCAGAGGGTTTCGATTGCCAGGGCACTGATACAGCGTCCTGATTTCCTGCTGGCGGACGAGCCGATATCCATGCTTGATGTATCTATAAGGGCCAACGTGATGAACCTTCTTCTCCATCTCAGGAACGAGTACGGCATGTCGATAATGTACATATCCCATGACATTGCATCTGCAAGGTACGTTTCAGATTATGTCGCAGTTATGTATCTCGGCGTTGCAGTTGAGTACGGTCCGGTGGAGGAGATCATCAAGATGCCCTTCCATCCTTATACCAAGGCGCTGATAAACGCTGTCCCGTCGCCTGATCCGGACTGGATCCAGCATGACCTGAAGATTCTTGGCGAAGTCGGGAATTCCGTCGACGTTCACGCCGGTTGCAGGTTCTACGACAGGTGTGTTTTCAGGAAGGACATATGCGAGGGAACTCCACCACCAGTCAGGAGAGGCGCGGACAGGATGTATATATGCCACTTTGACCAGGATGGCCTTGTTGAAAACGACGACGACAAAAACATTGAAAAAACTGAGGAAGGCGAAGTGGAATTCATAAAAGCCGACGGTGAGCAGGGCAAACAGTAAGGTCAATTTGATAGAAAAGGAACAGGCTGAGGGAAACAGCGACCTCATCATTGAGGCGCTGGAGCACCGCAATACGATCCAGGCAATACTGCGTTTCATATATATCCCGATTGCCCTGCTCGTTGCACTTATCCTTGTTGCACTGATTGTCCGTTATTTTGGGATATCCTCAGTGGCGATTGCCATGCCCACGGTAATAACGCTTTGTGGCTTTGGGGTGGCATTCGTAGGCGCTTTCTGGGATTTCGGCGCGAGGAAATATCTTAACAGTCTTGCAAACAGCAGGATAATGTTCACTGAGAAAGACGTAACGAGGATCAACAAGCAGCAGCTCCAGCTGACGCTCATCTTCCTGGGCATCGCCGGCCTTTATGTGCTGGCTGCTGCCATCATCTATCTATCCATGTGACCTATTTCCTGGGTTTCCTGATCGCTTTCTTTGCCAGCCCCTTTGCAATCTCGACAGCTTTTTCAAGCTGCGTATCCCTTCCTGCAAGATAATCGGACGGTGTGTTGTCCACCTCAATCGTCGGGTCTGTCCCGTAATTCTCTACCCCGAAGCCGACATCGGTGAACCAGAACGAAAACTCCGGCTGGGTGAACATGGTGCCGTCTACAAGCATCCGGCGGGGGTTGATTCCGACCACGCCGCCCCATGTTCTTTCCCCGATCAGATCTCCCAGACCCATCAGCTTAAACGAGTGTGAGAATATGTCACCGTCTGAACCGGCAAATTCGTTCGTCACTGCCACCATGCCGCCGCTTATCGCATATGATGGATAAGGCAGGTATTTTCCCCTTCTCGGTATGTCGAACCCGATAAGCTTCCTGGAAAGCTTCTCAAGCAGGAGATGCGAGACATGGCCGCCGCCGTTGAACCTGACATCGACAATGAGGGCAGGCTTCTCCCACTCGTATATGTACTGGCGGTGGAATTCGGCGAAACCCTTCGCCATCATGTCCGGAATGTGGATATATCCTGCATCCTTGAACTTCGATCTCACGAGCGCCCTGTTGCTTTCAACCCAGTCCCTGTATATCGTGTTGAGCTCGCTCTTCTGCGTCTTGATGAAAAAGGAGCCAGACTTGCCGGACCTCTTCACCTCAACCTCAACTAGCGAGTCCGCAAGGTTTTCAAGAGCTTTTCCTGGAGGCGTATCGTCCCCGATCTTGACATGGTTAATCGAGACAAGCTCATCGCCTTCCCTTATGTCAACCCCCGGCGCCAATAGCGGTGATCTTTCATCCAGGTTGGATGGATCGCCGCAGTATATCTTTCCGAAGAAATATCTCCCGTTCCTGTATTCAAGCGAGGAACCGATCTTCCCGATCCTGTGGTAGGATGACCTGAACAGTTCACCACCTCTCTCGTAGCTGTGTGATGTGCCTGTTTCGCCCTGCATCTCCTTCAGCACATCTGACAGCTCAAACCTTGAGTTAACCTGATCAACGAATGGAATGTATCTGTCCCGGACAGAATCCCAGAACTGGTTGATCTTCTCCTCCTTCCAGTACTTCTCCTTCATTGTCCGCCAGGTTTCAAGGAACATCTGCCTCCATTCCTCCCTCGGTAAGATCTCACATCTTATCCTGTTAAGATCAATCCTTGAGAGATCATCGTCATGCAACTTGCTTTTGGTACCTTCCGTTTTGGACAGCGAATCCACTTCATACAAGCTGAACTTGCCCTTCTTCCTGACGAGTATCTTATTATATCCGCCAGAAACCCTGAAGCCGGAAATCTCATTGAGCACCTGTTTTGCCTTTCCGGTGGTCATATCGAAGTAAAGAAGTTCGCCGTCAGATCTGGGGCCACTACCCATGTTCTTCATTACGCCCTCTACGGGAAAGCGAAGCAGCAGTGCTGCATCATTTATGGCCGTTATGGTGTGAAACTCTGCGGCATCAACCGGCAAAGGCAGAGTCCTGTTCATTATCCCTTCAAGTGAAATTTCCTGCAGCGGAGGAGTTTCTTTTCTTGCCCTGCTGCTGCCTATCCTGTTCCAGATTGGCGACGCCTCCTTCGCGTCCAGGGTAACAACGAATGGCTTGGAAGCCTTGGGGAATCCCATGTCAAATACGACCTTGTCGTAAATAGGGTCAAGCGCCCTCTCTGATAGATAGAAGAGGTATCTGCCGGATGGATCAAAGGATGGCGAGAAGTCGACCGCCGCCTTGG
>JAJYZU010000116.1 GCA_021799755.1 Thermoplasmata archaeon | reverse complement strand
CGCCAATAGTGACGCTCATACTGCTGGCAGGAATGACAACGATTTCCCCCGATCTTTACAGTCAGGCCATGGTTGACGGAGCAAACGTCATACAAAGGTTTTTCAGAATAACATTACCGAATATGGCTGGTTTTATAGCGATTGCCCTGATGATAAGGGGAATCAGTGAGTTCAATATTTTCGCAATGGCGCTTCTTCTTTTCCCCTACCAGCTCCTGACCACGATGACATATTCGCTGTATGATACAGTGAATGCACATCCTGCCTACGCTGGCGCCACAATACTTCTTGGATTCGTTCTGATCTTTGCCACGCTGATAATGTTTTACAGGACAAGATATGGGGTGGGACATTCAAATGGTAAGTGAGTACAAAAATCCCAGGGCAAAGGTTGCGATCTATGTGGGCGTGGTTTTTTTCACGTTCTTGGTTCTTCTGCCTTTATATGTTTTATTTATAATCGCCTTTGGAAGCCCAAGCCAGACGGTTGCAGCATATTACCCCGCCCTCTTTCCGACTAAATTTACGCTTGCAAATTTCTATAACGCATTCGCCGGATATGGAAAAATACTGGAAGCTGCTTTCTTCAAAAGCTTGGAAACAGCCTTCATAGTGGCGGCTATTGCAATTCTGCTTGGCTTTCATGCAGCCTTCGGCCTAAGCAAACTTTCCTTCAAACTTGGAAGTATTATCATAGCTCTCCTTTTTTTCTCCACAATGATCCCATCAATTACAATTGCTATTCCCATTAGCGCAACATTCCTTAAGCTGGGACTGTATGACTCTTCCCTTGGCCTTGCGTTTGCGCAGGAGTTGATTGTTCTCCCGTTGACTGTCTTTCTTATAATGGGATCTCTGGAATCGGTACCAAAACAGCTGGAAAACCAGGCAAGGGTCGACGGGGCCTCATTTATGCAGGCCCTTTATACGGTGATTTTTCCACTTGCAGTTCCAGGGGTGGTATCCGCATTTCTTCTGTCGTGGCTCATGTCGTGGGATGAGTTTACGTTTGCAGTAATACTCTCTCCGGTTCATCCCACATTGCCGGTACTGATATATCTTGACAGCACTGCCAGGGGAAATATTCTTACTGCTGCCTCATTCTCACTTCTGGTGACCATTCCTGTTATTGTGCTTACAATTATTCTTTCCAAGTTCATCAAGGGAAATTATCTGACTGCGGGGATAACCGGATGATAACATAGATTTAAATGTCTTCAGGCGAACATTCATGTTCACGAACGGGAAAAATGAAGTCAATGCTGCATTAGAAAATGCAATTAAGGAATATAATCAGGTGAGAAAATGGTAGTCAAACTGGAACTCAGAAATGTGACAAAAAGTTACGGAAAGACAAAAGTGATCAACGATCTGTCTATTTCGATTGAGGCGGGTGAATTCTTCGTTGTTCTCGGACCTTCCGGAACCGGTAAATCAACCCTTCTCAAATTGATAGTGGGAATTGAACAGCCCGATTCAGGGAAAATACTGATCGACGGAAAAGATGTCACACGACTTCCTCCAAATAAGAGGAACCTTGCAATGGTATTCCAGAACTATGCATTGTATCCGAACATGACCGTTTATCAGAACATCGCTTTTCCCTTGAAAATGCATAGAATAAGAAACATACCGGAGAAGGTGAGGAGCATTGCGGATAAACTTAACATTGGAGAAATTCTGAGTAAGAAGGTTACTCAGATCAGCGGAGGACAGCAACAGAGAGTTGCTCTTGCCCGGGCTATAGTAAGGAATCCAACGCTATTTTTGCTTGACGAACCACTGAGCAATCTGGATGCAAGGGTCAGATACTCAGCCAGGGGAGAACTAAAAAAGCTTCAGCAGGATCTCCACCAGACTTTCGTTTTTGTAACACACGATCAGAAAGAGGCCGAGGCTTTGGGTGATAGGGTAGGAGTTCTCCATCAGGGGACATTTGAACAGATATCCTCTTACAACGATTTGTATAACGATCCCAAAACTCCGTGGATAGGAGATTTTGTCGGTGATTATCCCATGAACTTCGTCGGGTCAAAAGGTTTCAGGCCGGAGTGGGTAGAGTTAGGGCAGGGCGAGTATAAACTAGAAATAGACTCGTCGGAGAATGTTGGAGGAATTTACTTTATCCACGGCAAAACCGACGATGGGGAAAGCCTGATTCTCAAGGCAGACAGGAGATATAAAATTGGCGAACAGATACGGTTTTCCATATCAAAGTTCAAGCAATTTGAAGCATCTGTTTAATTTTTTAAAGCATCATATCACCAAGGGTAGTTATCTTCAACGCTTAAAATGAAGCAGGACTGGCAGAATCTGCTTCGGTAACGTTTCTTTGCAGGGTGATGCAAAGTTTTTATCATCTTCCGGAATGACAACACGCTTAATGATGGATAAAAATACGATTTCGGAAGCGATTCAAAAACTTAGAAGCCCGGAAGGATTCCTTTATGCGGGTCTTCCGAAGTTCAAGGCGCTTTTTGGGAGAGACTCCATAATTTCCTCGATGGAGCTGATGAACCACGACAGATCAATACCACTCTCCACACTGGAAATACTTTCAAGGTACCAGGGGAAAATGAAAGTTGGATCAACATCAGAGGAACCTGGGAAAATACTGCATGAGTTGCAGACCGATAAAAAGCTCATCGAGGCCAGATCCAGGGAACTGCCCTGGCTTTCCATGGGAAAGAATTATTTCTCAGTGGACAGCACTCCGCTTTATGTCATGCTTGCTGCAGATTTTCTCGATAATTACGGCGTGCCAGAATCTTTCCCGCAGATTATGGATTCTGCAATCAATGGACTGAAATGGATACTTGATTTCGGGATAAAAGACAGATTTCTCGCATATATCAAGGCTATGAAAGGGTCTGGTCTCCAGTCCCAGTCCTGGCGCGATGGAATAGGATATATCTTGGACATTCTCAAGGATCCGGTGTCTGTAGTGGGTGTTCAGGGGTATGCATACATGGCGCTGAGGAAGGGGAAGCAGCTTATTGAAAAATATTCAAGTATGGGTAAATTTCCTGATCTCATAGAAAGAATTGACAGATCATCGGCTACTATCAAGGATCAACTGGACAGCTATTTCTTCATCGAGGATGAGGGATACTATGCTCTTGCAGTTGATGGGGATGGAGTAGCGGAACGATCAGTCACTAGCGATCCTGGTCACCTTTTAATTTCAGGAATTCTGTCAAGAAAAATGGAGAGACTGGTGGTGGACAGAATATTTGAGCCCGATATGCTCACTGATTACGGAATCAGATCCATGTCATCGAAGTCTGCGTACTTTGACGAAAAGGCTTACCAGAGGGGTGCGGTATGGCCCCAGGATAATTTCATAATTTGGAAGGGCCTTGACAAACGCGGCTATCACAAGGAGAGCAAGGAAATAAGGGAACGCATTGCACTTTCGATGGAAAAGATGAAGGGATTTCCTGAGTATTTTGGGGTGAAGAGGTCCGGAGAGCTCATCCGGCATCAGTCAATGCGAATTATTCCATGTGATCCTCAGGCATGGTCTGTCGGGGCTTATTACGATGCCACCAATGATAGCAGATAACTTCGGAACTGCCTTTTATTAAGGTGAACTGATGAAGAGTGCAACATCCTAGAAGAAGTCCAGATTGGTCTGTGATCTCCCCTTTAGTGCATCTTTCAGAACGCTGACATAAGGTTCAACCCTTCCTGGAGAAAAGGAATGGACGTTGCAGAGGAAATCAATTATCTTACTTTCATCGGGAAGGTTGAACGCAATTTTATAATCCGTTGTAGCAGGAGGGTTGATGAACAAATCCTTGATAGCATCAAGATTTTCTATTGTGGTCTTTTTTTCAATGAGCACTCGCTTTATGTTTCCATATTTCCTGATCAGGTTTAGTGCAGTTTTGGCGCCTATCCTCTTCAATCCCAGGTTAAAATCCGTTCCAACAAGAATTCCAATGTCAATCAACTGCTCCCTTGTAATCTTGTTCATTTCAAGCGTTTCCTGCAGATCGATCAACTCGGGCGAGACATTGATGTAAATGTTTCTGCCCGGCAGTTTCCTTCTTCCATTGAATGTGAAATTTCTGAGCACTTTTGCTGCTCCAAAAAGAAGGCA
>JAJYZU010000115.1 GCA_021799755.1 Thermoplasmata archaeon | reverse complement strand
GTCTTCGAATAGCATCAGACCCTCATGTATCAGGTGACAGTGTCTATTACACATTAACATGGATCGAGGGTGATGAATACAGATCATCAATTTATCGCCTCAATTCAGGGAAACAGGAAAGAATGACATTCGGTGGGCACGAGAAAAAACCATTTTTCAAGAATGGATCGCTATATTATGTTTTCTCAGACCACGAAGAAGAATGTTTAATGAAGATAGAGGAAAATAAGGAACCGGTTAAACTATTCACATCAAAGTCAGTTTCAAAATACGTTTTCCACGATAAGGAAATCCTAGTTATAGTTCAGGATAAAGTCGACACAAAAAAACCATTTGTAACGGAAAGTGTCAGGTACAGATTTGATGGCTATGGGCTCTTCAGATCAAGGAAAAAACTTGTATTAATCGGAAAGGAAAACAGGGATCTCGTCAGTGGTGATTTTGACGTTACAGATGTAAGCACAAACGGAAAAAGAATTATTTTCTCATCCACCAAAGAAGATGACAAGACGGGTTCAGAGGAAGTTTACGAGCTGGATCTTTCCACAATGGAATCCAGGAGAATTACCTCTGGGAAAGGCATGGCTTCACCTGTACTGGTCACAGAAAGTGGGCAGATTGCGTATATTGGGCACAGAAGAGGAAAAGTTCCATGGGCTCCAACTAAACTGATTTTTCCTGAAACCGGTAAAGAAGTTGAGATTGGAAAGTCTGCGTCAAATTCTGTAGGTTCAGATCTTTTTGTACCAGGGTCAAATTCACTTATATACGATTCCGGTTCATACTACATGATCGGACAGGTTGGCGCCTCTTCATATGTTTTCAAATATGATGGATCTGTTACAAAGGTCACTGGGGAGGGAATTTCTGTGCGTTCTTTCGATATCTCCAATGGAAAAAAGGCCGTTGTTTTCACATCACCCATTAAACCCTCAGTACTTCAGTTCGGCATTGACGTAGACATGAACGAAGACATAAGCGGTTTTACACCGCAGAGATTCGAAGTCAACGGACAGGAAGCCTGGATGATGTTATCGGGAAAGGAAAATCCAACAGTAGTTGCTGTCCACGGCGGACCCCATACAGCCTATGGAAATGCATACAGCATTGAATTTAACTATCTAGTTTCAAACGGCTTCAACGTATTGTATGGAAATCCGAGGGGGAGCGATGGCTACGGCGAGGAATTTGCCAGCCAGGTTGCCGGAGACTGGGGAGGGAAGGACTTCGAGGATATACTATCTTTCATGGAAGAGGCAAAAAAACGCTATCATATCTCAGAAAACTTTGCGATAACTGGCGGGTCCTATGGTGGCTTTATGACAAACAACGCAATAACAAAAACGAACAGGTTCAAGGCAGCAATATCAGAAAGATCGGTTTCCAATCTTTTGAGCATGTGTGGTACCAGCGATATAGGATTCTGGTTTAATGCCATCGAATCCGGGGTAGAGGATCCGTGGTCATCCGAAGGAATGAGAGTTCTAATGGAAATGTCGCCTATCAGCAGGGCAAAGAACGTCAAGACCCCAACATTATTCGTACATGGCGAAGAAGACTACAGATGCCCGATAGAGCAATCCGAACAGATGTATACTGCGATACGGCTTAACGGAGTGGAGGCATCGCTTGCAAGGTATCCTGGCGATTCCCATGAGCATGCCAGGCGTGGTGTCCCTGCCAACATGAAGGATCGGCTCGAGAGGAAACTGAACTGGTTCAGCAAATACTGCAAGCAATAATCTGATCCTCTATTCGGGCCTACCGTTTGTAGGGAATCGAATCGGACAGTTCCAGAAGATCATTCAGCACGGCACCTGCTGTCTCTACCGGACCATCAGATGATTCGAGAAGTGTCATGGGGGATCGATCTCTCAGACCAACAGTGAAACCCAGGCCCCTTCCCTTAAGGGACAAAATAGGATCGTCAGGTTTGACTTTTACCAGAGACGATGAAGCCTCTATTCTTCCAGAGGCCCTATTAACGCTTGATAATAACCTGTACTCCTCTAAATTTCCATGGATAGCCGAAAGATCCTCAACACCATCATACCTCACGTCGGATGGCTTTATCTTAGCATCAAACACCGAATTAGCTATTATAACAGTCTTCCAGGCGCTGTCTATGCCAAGCGTGTCGAAATGATAGTCTGCCTCCAATATGCCATATTTTTTTGCCTCTTCAATCGATTCGTTGAACGATCTACCTGATGCCATTGAGAGGAGGACAAAATTAGCTGCACTGTTTACCTGGCCCCTGATATATGATATATCTGCAGTCCTGTTACAATGTTTTATAAAATTGAAAAGAGGGACACCTCCAGCCACAGTGGCCTCATATAGTATCTTTCTTGAGTTTTTTTTCGCAGCTTTCATCACCTCATCCCAGAAGTTTGCAAGCCCGGATTTGCAAGCCGCAACAACATCCCTGTGATTCCTGAAGGCATCCAGATAGAGATCGCGTGCCCTGACGCCATCTTTTGTGGCGGGCAACAGATCGACAATCACATCAAAATTCTCCCTGAAAATATCATTCCTGTCAATCTCCCTGTATCCTGTTCCCCATATGTCACCCTTCTGCTTATAGTAGAGAAGGCGCCTTGGATCCATTCCCGCCTGGTTTATTATCACATGCTGGAAGTCTGCTGCAAGAACTACCTGGATGTCCCTGAATCTATCCGTGGAAGAGTAGTCGGATAGTATCTGAAGCAGCGACCTTCCGACCTGTCCTAAACCTAGTATGGCCACCTTCATTCTGCCTTACCAGCATTTATGATGTTGGATAGTGCATTCTGCAGTATCCCGCCTCTTGAAAAATAGAGCATCTCAGCTTCATTGTCTATCCTGATCTTCAATTTCTCGCTGCCCTCCTTTCCCTCCGTATTGGTATATCTCAGAACAGCAGACCTCGCATTATTTGATGTGAACTCTATAGTCATTCTCTTTGTAACATCGGCTGATAGGGACTTGAAACCTCTCCCCTGCTGGAATTCAAGGGGTATGACACCCATGCCAACAAGATTTGACCTGTGTATTCTCTCGTAGCTTTCAGCTATAACAGCCTTGATCCCCAAAAGATATGTACCTTTGGCAGCCCAGTCTCTTGAACTACCGGCTCCGTACTCCTTTCCCGCAAACACAACCAGCGGCGTTTTTTCCGATGAATACTGCTGTGCCACATCAAATATGAAACCCTCTTTTCTGTCGGGAAGGTGAACTGTATAACCGCCTTCCATGGATGCGAGCTGATTCCTGAGTCTGTTGTTTCCGTAAGTTCCGCGCATCATGACTTCATGGTTACCCCGCCTTGAACCAAATGAATTGAAGTCTTCTTGTTTTACACCTTTCTCAATGAGATATTTTCCCGCAGGACTGTTCTTAGAAATAGATCCAGCAGGTGATATGTGATCTGTAGTGACAGAATCGCCAAGAATCAAAAGGGGATAAGCGTCCTTTATTGTTTTGAGCGTATTCTTTGTATCAGGCGTGAATTGCTCAAAAAATGTCGGGTTCCGGATGTATGTGCTCTTTTCATCCCACTGATATGTTTTGCTGCCGCTAACATCGAGCGCCGCCCACTTAGAATTATAGTTATCGATGTTCGAGTATTTTTCCTTGAACATGCTGCGGTCAAGGTTTTTCGCAATGACAGCATCTATCTCCTTTGTTGTTGGCCAGATATCCTTAAGAAAAACATCCCTTCCATCCTTTCCCTTTCCAAGTGGCTCCTTCTCCATGTCTATGATGACAGTTCCAGCCAGTGCAAAGGCAACAACAAGAGGCGGAGACATGAGATAATTTGCCCTGACATCCTTGTGAATTCTTGCTTCAAAATTCCTGTTACCGGAAAGAACAGCCGCCACTGAAAGCTTATTCTCAGTTATGGCCTTCTCTATTTCAGGATCCAGTGGACCGCTATTTCCAATGCATGTTGTGCATCCGTAACCAGCGAGATAGAAACCCAGTCTGTTCAGATATTCCTGCAGCCCGGATTTTTCAAGATACTCCGTTACCACACGCGATCCGGGCGCAAGAGAAGTCTTTACTTTCTTATTGACACTGAGGCCCGCCTCAACAGCCTTTTTTGCCAAAAGTCCAGCTGCAACCATTACGTTCTGATTGCTCGTATTAGTACAGGACGTAATTGCTGCTATCACAACATC
>JAJYZU010000114.1:2719-4173 GCA_021799755.1 Thermoplasmata archaeon | reverse complement strand
CTACGCCCCGCTGCTCCTGCCGGGGATAATCTCTGCCAGGTCCCCAAGAACCGAAGTCTTTTCTCTTTCTCTTTATTTATTAAACATAGGAACACTCATGATGGTAATTGCCTTTATTGTCTACGCGTACGGAATATCTATAGGGGTCCTTTTTACATTAGGAGGAATATTCATTATAGCCGGCATTATCTGGTACATTGCTGATATCCATATCTATATATTTTCAAAGAAAAAATCTGATGCAGTTGTTTTCTCTGACGACTGGTGAATAGATTATAAATTGTATTGAAATACTTTCCTTACCGATACTTATTTAATAACGGAATTTTTGGAAATTATATTCAATAAAGGTTAAAAATCTTATTTACATCATGAAAAGTCCACTAAAAAGTACGTGTGATTCATGATCACGTATGACGACGTGCGACATTAACTGGTTCAGCTATGGGCTCCGGAATGAGCTTACGGCGGGTCACCGTGCAGTGACGTTCCGATCAGCAGCGGACCAAAAATTCCCCAGCGGGTCAGGGATTATGAGGGGTGATTAATCGCCGTTAACCTGGGGAAAAGTTCCTAAAGTGGGGAATTTAATTGGAGTTCAAGGAAGGGAAGATAGAGAATGAAGATCTAAAGGATCTTGTAGCGATTGTAAATCGGTACGTGAAGAGCTACGAGATAGCAGTTACACCATTAGACGTGTTCTTTTACTATTTCAGTGACGACAATCCTGGCCTGAATGAATCCTTTGAGGAATTAAGGAAGGTCCTCGTACCCAAAGGGTACATACCATTCATGTCCGAAGAGAATGAGAAATTCATCGTGGTCAGGCATCGTCCTGCTGAAAGGTATAGAAGCAATCGGGTAAATCTTGTTCTTTTCGTTCTTACACTGGCTTCTACAATATATGTTGGGGCTGGCTTTTCCCTGAGCTTTCTTAAACCTGGTCCCCTGATGGATCTTTATGCAGTTGAATACGGTTTGGTGTTTTTTTCTGCACCGCTTCTTCTGATACTCGGAATTCACGAAATTGGCCATTATATCGTAGCAAAGCGGTATCAGGTAAAGGCTTCGTTTCCCTTCTTCATACCTGTTCCATTTTCCATTGGAACATTTGGTGCCTTCATATCATTGCGGGACCCAATACCCAACAGGAAGGCAATGCTTGAAATAGGTGCGGCCGGTCCAATATTTGGTTTCATTACAGCTTTTCCACTCCTGTTTGTTGCCAATTACCTGCAGCACGTCTTTGTACCTGTCAGTATCCCCTCGACGCTTCTTGTCGTTCAGTTTCCAATAATTTACCACGTTCTCGGTCTGTTAATGCCGTCGAAAGTACCAATATTCCCCATGGAACTCGCCGTCTGGGTTGGTATTTTTGCCACTGCACTCAATCTTCTTCCTGTAAGCCAGCTTGACGGCGGGCATGTAGCCCGCGGCGTTCTCGGGAGAAATTC
>JAJYZU010000114.1:0-2619 GCA_021799755.1 Thermoplasmata archaeon | reverse complement strand
TAATGACTCAAGCATCAAATTTATACTTTAAAAAGCATCAACGGTGTGTGGAACCTGCAGAATTTCGCAGAAAAGCTCTTGATTTCTACAGAGATGAAATTACAGATCGCCTTTTTTACGAAAAGTTAGCAAAGAAGATCTCAGACGATCAGTTCAGGAGCCAGCTGCTTGAGTTATCAAGGATAGAGCACGAACATGCCAGTTTCTGGGAGCAGGAACTTAAGAACATATCTGAAGATCCGTCAAAGATGAAGGGAAACCGGCTAAAAATAAGGTTTTTATTTTTCGTCATGAGACTGATAGGCCCCGTACTGACAATAAGGATGCTTGAGCACGGTGAAATACGCGCGATATCCATGTATAAAGACATGATATCCACACAAGCCGAAGGGTCGGATTTAAGGAACAAGCTAGAGACCATACTGGATCAGGAAATAAATCATGAGGATGTATTTGAAAAACAGATAGAGAAGACAGAGGAAGAAATTGAGAAGAACAGAGATATTATTTATGGTATGAGCGACGGACTGGTTGAAGTTCTTGGATCTATCGCAGGTCTGACAGCTATTCTTTTCGATCAATACCTGATTGCACTCGGTGGTTTCGTTGTAGCAATCAGCGGTGCGATGAGCATGTCTCTCGGTTCTTATCTTTCATCAAAATCACAGAGCGAATTCAGGATCCATCAGATACAGAAACAAAGCATGTTTGACCCGTCCAAAAAACAGAAGATGGAAATAGATGACCTGAAGGAAAAATCCAAAAAATCTGCGTTGACAACTGCCTCATATTACCTTCTCGGTGCTTTCATTGCAATTTTCCCTTTCCTGATTCTGTCAAGGATACCTGCTCTCCTGCTTTCAGTGACACTGGTTGCCATTACCCAGGCAATATCAAATTCAATTGTGGCTTTATCAATGAATGCAAGAATCCTCAGATCAGCCTTGAGGGCCAGCCTGCTAACTCTCCTGACAGCTGCTGCAACATTCGCAGTTGGTGAGATGTTTCACATAATCTTCCATCTAACTGTTTTCTGATTGGGCAGTTATAATAATAAAACAATTTTATTACATTACTATACTCCCATGATATAAGTTGCACGATTTTACAGAATACATGGGCCGCACAAAATCAGAGGTCGAGAAATCACTCAGTTCTTTCCTGACCGAAAAGGTCGAAACATCGATTGATCCGCTTGTCACCAGGGTGGCGTCCCTGATCAAGGAATTCACACTGAACGGCGGCAAAAGAATAAGACCAATACTGATGGTTTCCGGATATTCATTATTCATGGAACCGGATTCAAGGATATACAATGCATCTATCAGCACTGAAATTTCCCAGACTTATTTCCTCATTCAGGATGATATAATGGATCAGAGCATGATTAGAAGGGGAAAGCCAGCTTTCCATCTGCAGGTTCTTGAAAAGCTTTACAGGAACAGTAAGGATTTGAAGCATCATGCGGAAAGCATTGCGATAATAGCGTCTGATCTGGCAGATTCCTACTGCCACCAGGCCCTTCTCAGATCAGGTTTTGATCCACTCTTGCTCACACAGGCTGATATGGAGTTAAGTAACATATTCGAGGCCACCGGCCACGGACAGTTGATAGATATCAATTCATTCTTCGATGATGAGTTTACCGTCAAGGACCTAATGAGGGTGCACCTCTGGAAAACCGCCAGGTATACAATCGAAGGTCCTTTGAGAATGGGCGCCATTCTTTCAGGCACAAGGGAAAAACTGAATATGCTGAGCAGCTACGGCTATTCACTCGGTTTAGCTTTCCAGCTACATGATGATCTCCTCGGGCTCTTCGGAGACGAAAAGGTTTTGGGTAAATCAGTCAAGAGCGATATAAACGAGGGGAAGAAAACGCTCCTGATCCTAAAAGCGATGGAGAACGGGACATCTGATGAAAGAGAATTCCTCTCCAGTGCAATAAGAAGCGGTAATGTAAGCGACGATGAATTCGAAAGGGTCAAGAAGATAGTTGAAAGAACCGGTTCACTTGACTATTCCATCGATCTTTCAAAGAAACTCGCTGGAAATTCAAAGAAGTATATTGCGAGATCTCCGGGCAGGCAGGATATGAAAGATTTTCTTATTTGGCTGTCAGATTACATAATAAAAAGATCATCTTGATCGGTATACAGGTTTATGTTTCTGGTACATCTGGCGCATTGCGCCGTCATCCAGATGCACATATATCTGAGTTGTAGAGATACTTGAATGACCAAGTATTTCCTGGATGAATCTCAGATTCGCGCCATTCCTCATGATTGAGGTTGCAAACGTATGCCTCAGCACATGCGGAGTGACATTCTTGATCACTCCAGATTCCTTTGCAATCTTTTTAACCAGGCGCTGGATCGAAGTAGGATCATATCTGCTCGTCTTCCTGCTTAAGAAAAGTGCTTCACTGTCTGTTCTTACCAGTACCCTTGACTTCATGTATTTTTCGATTGAGTCAGCGCACTCATCACTCATGATTACAATTCTGTCTTTATCTCCCTTGCCATGCCTTACCCTCATAACCTTCTCTTCGAGATCGACATCCTCTATATTCAGTGAGCATAGTTCGCTTACCCTTAATCCTGTGTAGGCAAGTGTTGA
>JAJYZU010000113.1 GCA_021799755.1 Thermoplasmata archaeon | reverse complement strand
CCGTCTTCCACACATATCTCGTGAATTTAAAGATAGAACACAGAAACCTTAGACATAACGAGTGTTTTGCTGTAATCATTGCAATTGGTTTTACACATTCCATCTTGGACTTGCTTACACCTATAATGAAGTCCGGTCGGGCCCATTCCATATACGGTTTAGTTTTTTACAGAATTACTGAAAATACTAAATCTGCAACAATGTAAATGGCACATGTACATGAGGTATTTCCAGAATTCATCAGGCTATGGATGCACATAAAACAGGAATGAAAGTAATCAATGCCTGCGACAGTTACCTTTTCGTTTCACGATCTTCTTGAAAAAGTTATTCTGTATACAATGGATGTGACGTCCAGCAAACGATGAACTGAAATGGAAACAGAAATCATCAGTACCTCTCTGGAGGCCGTCAGGAGACTGGCCATAAGTAAACAGTTCCTGTCCGGCAATGCACCGGAAGGTCCTTTGAACAACAGAATAAAAACAATAATCCGGAGCATCGGATACATTCAGTGGGACCCAGTTACAGTTGTAGCACCATCTCATATCATCTCAATCTGGAGCAGAATCGGCAGATATGACCGGTCAGTTCTTGATAAGATGATGTGGAATGACAAGGAAATCCTGCTTCACTCGGTTCCCATCGCATGGATTGTGCTTGCTGAAGACTACTCAATATTTTACTCCTTAATGAAGCGTTACCCCGACTCCATGAGAAGAGGCTGGGCCTCTCATGTTGAATCGGCCAAAAAATTTTTAGACTCACACAAGGGTCTCAGGCAAAACATAATAAGGAAACTTGAAGAAGGTCCTGCTGAGACATCACAGTTCAAACGCTACGGCAGGCGGACAAAGAGTCCGGATGGCTGGGGTACCGGAAGTGAAGTCGGCCAGCTTCTCTTTCATCTCCAGATGACTGGAGAGGTCATGGTGTCTGGTCATTCAGGCAAACAGAATGTCTGGTCACTCGCGGATCAGTTTCTTCCCGGTGGGATAGACAGGACAATCATACCGCAGTATGAACTGGAAAAGAAGACAGCTGAAAGGGCGTTGAAAGCAATGGGTGCAGCAACCGAGCGTGATATTTTTGTCTATTTTATCAGGGGAAGGTATATTGACATCAAAGGAACAATGAAGCAGCTTTTAGATGATGGAACCGTGATCACTGTCAGGGTTGACGGCAAGCCGGGAGGAAAACAGCTTTATCTTCTCTCACAGGATAGGAAAGCACTCGACTCAATTATGAAAGATAAATGGGAACCACGACTCAATCTGATCTCCCCATTTGATAACATCATTACTTTAAGAGACAGGACAAAAAGAGTGTTCAATTTCGATTACAAGCTTGAACAGTTTGCTCCAAAGGATAAAAGGATCTATGGAACGTACGTGCTTCCGATTATGTGGGGTTCTAATTTAGTGGGAAGGATCGATGTAAAGATGGATAGAAACGTAAATTCACTGATCATTAACAGTGTTTTTGCGGAACCAGGATTCGAAGGAGATTCACTGATAGGAGAAAAGCTGCAGGAAAAGATAGAGGAGTTTGCATCTTTTCTGGGAACAGAACGCATAGTGTACGGCGCAAAAAAGCCTGAAAAATGGTCCAGATACCTGGCACAGTGAGCTTAGGTTCCTGATTCGCGGTCTGAACACATTTGGGTTTACAAGTTCTCTCCCCTCAGGTACTGCCTCCGGATGGGTTTCTGTAGCTCATCCTTGGGAATAATAAACCCGCAGAATAGAGATTTTGTCGCTGGCGTTTTTCAGGGCACTATTTTTGTTCCCAAAATGGTGCAGATATCATTTTATGGGTCCTTACCAAGCCTGTCTGTACTTGTGTATATTTGCACGTCATTAATTTCCGCATATCCATGCAGAAGCATACCTCGAACAGGCGGGTTTTCTGGGCTATTCGAATTCCTGCAGGACGGAAGCAATTTTATCGACGAAACAATGGGGATCTTATCTCCGGCACGTCCACAGATTTTTTTAAATTCGTAGCCCCATCAAAATTGCATGAAAGTATGATCCCGTAACTGGAGTTTGTTGATTCGATAAAAAAGCAATGGGCAGAATTGAAGGATGTCCCGAAAATGACGCTGAAACGAGAGTTATGTATCCAACCACATGCGGGCAAGGATGAGACATCTTTGGTCAAGCATACCAATCTGAAAAACAAAAGGTAAGGGTCTGCATTCAAATACCCCAGAATTATGCCCCTACTATGAATAAAAATATTATTATAATAATAGTGGCAGCCCTGATGGTTCTCTCGTCGCTGGCAATTGGCCTGGACAGTGCAACAGGCCAGAGCCCGGGTGGTTCCAGCGCAATACCCTCGGCAGGTTCAAACACGGCATATATCGGTGATGTCGTGATCTATGCAGACGGCACCGTAAGCAATCCCGGTGTGATATCACATTCGGGAGATGTCTACACCCTCGCCTCCGATATAAACGGGACAGTCACGGATCTGATGAACAATTCAGTGCTCAACGGAAACGGATACACCATCAACGGAACCCAGAGCATTGCCTTGAATGTCTATAACGTGACGGGAATAACCATAGAAAACCTCATTGTCGTGAATTCGACATACGGGATATCGCTTACTGCTGTCAGCAACGCACTGCTGACCAACGACACCCTGATAGGTTCACACTCAGTGAATGAGTATTTTGTAAGTGTCGAATTCGGAACCAATGTCACTATTGAAGACAGCAATTTCCAGTTCAACCATACTGCAACAGACTCCTATGGGGTTTATGCCTATTCCGATGTTCTGCTGAATGTATCCAGCAACAATTTCAGTGGTGCGACCTATGAAAATTTCATCTACATTTATACCGTATCATGGTTTTCAGCCTGGAATAACAGGGTCATGTCCACGGATCAATCTTCCGACGGAATCGCCATTGAAGACGGAGCATCAGCTGTGCTTGGACACAATTACTTCAACTACACTGATATTGGCATATATGTGTACGATCAACAGTCGGTAACCTCGCTTTACAACCATGTGGGAAACTCAACTTACGGAATTTATGTCGAATCCACAACAACATTTCTATCATCCCATGACAATCTCAGCCACAGCAGTAAGTACGCTGCGTACATTGAATACACGTCCTATGGACTCCTGCAGCACGATAATCTGAGCAGTTCAACTTATGGCGCTTATTTGTACTACAACGTCAAAATCACAATAGAGGATTCTAACATTTCAAACGTCACATCCGAAGGGGTTTACAGTTACGAGGGTTCTGTCCTGAATCTCTACAACGACCAGTTCAATGAGGGCACATCATCGTCCGTCACCGCTGTCGATGCGGAATACATGAGCGGAGGCGTGAACCTGGCCGGAGACAGCATATACGTTCCCAATGATTATGGCCTTTATCTTTACTATACGCCTTACTTCACCGTGACGAACTCTTACATCAATGCGACATACAACATATATGTCGACAGTTCCATCCTTGGGGCAACTGTCAGCAACAACAGCCTCATCACCATGAACGGAGGCTACACATTCTACATGGACGGATACAGCTATCTCTACAACCTTTACTTCACGAACAACACAGTCTCCTCCAGCACTGCTTCCCATGCAGACTATGGTATCTATACCTATGCCTACTACGGTTCATCGAACGTGGTGATCAGCGGGAACAGGTTCCTGAACAACCAGTATCCCATATATATGGAAATGGCCTATTACGGTTCAACCGGAGTGAAAGTACTCAACAACGTGTTCATCAACAGTACTTATGCAGTGGAAATATTTTACTATTCCAATGTCACCGTGACCGGAAACACGATAATCAACGTCTCCGATGAAGGAATCGAGCTTTACTCATATGCCGCCGGAGTTGTCAACGTTTCATACAACACTGTCGAAAATCTGCCCGGATTTGGATCGTTTTCCTATGGAATCGATGTTGAAGATTTCTACTCGGGAAACAACTACATATCGCACAACACCGTGCTCAACGGAGGTTCCGCTTCTGACGGGATATATCTATATGATTTGCTTGGTACATGGGTTTTTGATAACCACGTCAATAACACAGGATATGCTTATGACTTCGAGTATAACAATGTGATATCATTCTTCAACAATACAGCATCCAATTCAGATTACGGGTTATACTCCTACGAGAATAGCAATTTCTCATACTACAGCAACACATTCATCAAC
>JAJYZU010000005.1 GCA_021799755.1 Thermoplasmata archaeon | reverse complement strand
AGGAAAAGATACACATGACACTGATCGATCCCGCATCTCAAAGCCCCGAAAAATCTTCTTCGATAGCCGCAGATGCAGAAAAGGCGGGAACAGATTATTTCATGATAGGGGGATCTACAGGCATTACCCAAAGCGTGATGGATGAATGTATCATTGAGATAAAGAAGCATACAGATACCAAGGTCATAATTTTCCCCGGATCTTCAAGCATGATCTCGAAGTATGCCGACGCAATTTATTTCATGTCTCTTCTAAATTCAACAGATCCAGAATTCATAGTCAGGCACCAGATGAAGGCTTCGCAGTTTCTCAGGAGATTTAATTTAGAGATCATTCCCATGGGATATCTCGTCTTCGAACCAGGAATGACCGTTGGAAAGGTTGGAAAAGTCGATCTCATTGGGAGAGAAGATAGTGAACAGGCGCTTTCCTACGCACTTGCAGCCCAGTTTTTTGGCATGAAGCTAATCTACTTTGAAGCTGGAAGCGGCGCGTCCAGCCATGTATCTCCGACTCTAGTATCCGCGGTAAGGCCCAATATCGACATACCGCTCCTGGTGGGAGGAGGCATAAGGAACGCTGAAAGTGCAAGGGAAATTGCATCTTCAGGAGCAGATATAATAGTAACAGGGACTATTGCAGAGAAATCTAAAGATGTCTATGGTACCCTCAAGCCCATTATTGAGGCGATTAAGTCATGACCCGAACAGACATGTTTAATGCATCCTTTGCATTTTCCATCCATGCCTAAGATACTTGTCAGGATAGAATATCTTGATGGAGTGGAAGATCCAGAATCAGAAACCGTTCTTAAAAATCTCAGGAGCATAGGGTTTGACAGTGTGGCTTCCGTAAGGATCTCAAGGTCTTTTGAATTCTCTTTGACCGGAAATGAGAAGGAAGCAATGAAATCCGTGAAGGAAATTTCAGACAAGCTGCTATATAATCCAGTCATACAGAAATTTACCATCCAGAAGATAAGTGATTAACATGCCCGGAAGGTCCAGGAAAATCGTTCAGAATGAAGAGGTAGACCTCATAGGCGCGCCTGCAAAAGATCTTGAGAAGCTAAGTGAAGATCTGTCTCTGTCACTGAACAGGGATGAGATGATAATGCTAGCACATTACTTCAGGGATCTAGGAAGAAACCCGACCATGCTGGAGATTCAAGCCATGGCGCAGGCGTGGAGTGAACACTGCTGCTATAAGTCATCCAAGCTTTATCTCAAGAAATTTCTTTCAGGTTTAAAGACAGATTATACCATATTGGCAATGGAAGATGACGCCGGGGTTGTGGAATTCGATAGCGATCATGCCTACGTTGTCAAAATGGAAAGTCATAATCACCCCAGCGCCATAGAGCCATACGGCGGTGCAGCTACCGGGATCGGGGGCATTATACGTGATATTCTTTGCATGGGCGCCCAGCCTGTAGCACTCATGGATTCAATTTACTTGGGGGACATCAAAGAAAACGCAACGAACGATCATGGATTGACACAGCGTTTCACCTTCAACGGTATAGTCAGTGGGATCCGAGATTATGGAAATCGTGTAGGAATACCCAATGTTGCAGGATCAGTGGATTTTCACCATTCATATAACAACAATCCGCTGGTAAACGCCGGATGCATAGGAATAGCCAGGAAAGACAACATAATCAGGAGTAAGATAGAGAAAGTAGGAGATCTGCTGATCCTTGCAGGAGGAAGAACCGGCAGGGATGGCATTCACGGTGTCAACTTTGCGTCTGTGCGGATAAGCGAAAAGGAGTCCAACAAAAGAGCTGTGCAGCTTGGAAATCCCATAATAAAGGAACCTCTTATCCACTCCATACTGGAGGCTGTCGATCAGGGGCTCATTGACGGGATGAAAGACCTTGGTGGCGGCGGGATGTCAAGCTCGATTGGGGAAATGTGCTATGCCGGGGGTACATCCGCAGAAATACACCTTGAAAACGTTCTGCTCAAGGAATCTGACATGGCCTCTTGGGAAATCTGGATAAGCGAAAGCCAGGAAAGGATGCTCCTGGCAGTATCAAAGGAAAATCTTGAGAGGGTCTCACAGATTTTCAAAAAGTGGGACATTGAGTTTTCGGTAATAGGCACAGTTAAGGACGGAAACAACCTGGTTATTTACAACGGGGAAAGAAAGGAGATGGACCTAAGCCTCCCCTTCCTGACTTCTGGTCCAATGTATTGCAGGCCTTACCGAACAAAAGTAGTGGACAGGAAGGAAACAGCCTTGCCAAGGGAACCGCAGAATTTTAACGAACTGATGTTGAAGTTCGCATCAGATCCAAATGTCTGTTCCCGGTTCAGGGTCATAAGACAGTACGATTTCACCGTTAGGGGTAATACAATATCTAAACCACTAACAGGGTTTCCAAACCATGAAACTCATTCTGACTGCGCCATAATAAAGCCACTTGAAGAGAGCATGAGGGGGCTTGCCCTGTCCATAGGAACTGCACCGAGAATGGTTTCGCTGAACCCTTATAACGGCACTCTTGCAGCACTCTCTGAGGGCTTCAGGAATATAATGGTTTCCGGCTCCATCCCGCATTCGATCGTAGATTCCCTCAACTTCGGGGATCCAGAAAAGCCGGATTCGATGGGGGAGTTTGTCGAATCGGTACGTGCCATTGGCGATTTTTGCAGGAAGTTCAAGCTGCCCGTTGTCGCAGGAAACGTTAGTCTGTACAATGGATCGAGCAGCTCTAGCATCATACCAACTCCCACAATCCTCTTCACCGGGATATGTGAGAACGTTACGACGGCACTGAGTTCAGAATTCAAGGGAGCCGGAAACATTGTGGTGCTCATCGGTAACAGTCCTCCAGATCTATCTGGAAGCCTATTCAGCATTTATAGTGGTGTCACTTCATACGATGCGCCCGGTGTCGATATTGACGAGCTATCCCGGATTTATTCCGGGTTCATCGCAGCCGTCCGCCGCGGATTTGTGGTATCGGCACATGATGTTTCAGGAGGGGGCATTGCAATGACTGCATTCGAGATGTCATTCGGCAGAGGGGTAGGTTTTTCCATAGACCTCAGTGATGTATCACGTGGTCGGATAACGCAGAAATTATTCTCTGAAGCCGGAAACAGGATAATTGCCGAGGTTAAGGAAAAAGACTATGAGGAGTTTTCAAAGTGCTTCACTGATGTCAACCTAGTGAAGCTGGGCAGAACCGGTGGAGACAGAGCTATTATAGATGATGTGGGCCTGAACTACGTGAATCTCGGGGTAGAGGAACTCAGGGAAGCATGGGATCATGGACTGGATAATTATATATGATCATATACTGAGGATCTAACATGAATGAACTCGTCAGGAAAAATGAGAAGATATTGGAGAAAAATGTCACCGTCGAGCTTTATTACAAGCTTAACTTTGATGGCGACAGGACTTGCGGGTACACTAAGATCTTCCTGGACCGGCAGGAGAATTATGATAGCGAAGAGCCATACGAAATATACATGGAACTTTATGAGTGTGGGCTTTCAGAAGAAGAAGCCACGGATAGGTTCAATAAGGTTGTAGGGGAAGTTAAATCAGGGAAAATAGACGTTGGTTCCTAAATTCATTGCCGAACTCCCAGTTCAACCCTGACGCGGACTCTTGAATTGTCACTTAGCTTGAGCTTATCCCTTAGATAATCACTGGATATGAGTTCGAGAACATCGCTATATACAGTCCTTTCAGGCATAATTGCGGCGCATGGTATTCCCATTATGTCTGCATTGAATGCCTTGACCGCTCCGAATGTCCGATCCTCTGTCTGAAAGCCATCTATGTGTATCCCGGAGCTATTTCTCAGCCTTCGTAACTCATTTTGAAATTCCTGGCTTACTTTAATGTTCAGGGTGCCAAGGAATGGGATAAAGCCGAGTTTCTCCTGGAACTGAATGATATAGGATTTTCTCGAAATGTAATACCTACCCTCTCCAAGCCCGCTGCTTACTTCTCCCTCAATTTCTATCGTATCTGACATATTGAGTATCCTTGTCAGCGAATCAAGTTCAGTAAAAAGCAAATCCAGCCCCTTTTCTGTAACTGATACGCTTTGTTTGCGGTTTTCCAGAGTCCTGTCAATATATTTCTCCGAATTGAGCCTTATCATTAGCCTGGATGCTGACTGCTGGCTAATTCCAATTTTTTCAGCAAGGTCTCCTGAAGATATATTGCGTCTGGCTTCATTCCCCATGAGTTCCTTTATGTATTTCAGCCCGAAGTAAAGCTGGTGGTCACGCTGTCTAGTTTCTCTCATAGATTTTTTCCCCTTTGGTCGCCTTGAACGAGATATACGATGCCAAGATCATACGGCACCAATTATGCTTTTTCTTTTCACGCTGTATACCTTAAGAAGCTTTTCCTTGGCGGTCATGATCATCTCCCTGTCATTTGTCAGAAGGGCACATTTCAAGCTCTGAGCAAGGTCAATTATTGCGGAATCGCAAGCTCCGGTCACTGCGGCCTTCTCAAACCTGGCGGCAATGGTCACCGCAGCCCTTGCCTCGTTTATGCGCGTGGAAAGGCCATGAAGTTCATTAATCACACAATCAGGTACAATAATCCTGCTAAAGCCAATCGCAGAAAGCTGCTTCCCAATGTCAGTTTTGTATCTGACAGAATATATCAGGGCGTTGGAATCAACAACGATTGTGTCCGTGGTCATCTCAGGATTTTGATACTATCTCCGCTATGGCTGTGCCATTCCTTATTTTCTTTATTACTACGCGAAGGTTCTCCCCTTTCTTCCCACCTGCAACGATTATTGAATATCCCTTGAAGCTTGTTCTGCCTTCACCAGACTTCCCTACTTCGTTAATTGTTATATTGTACTGCTTCCCCTCTTCAAGGTCGGCTTCATTGGACTTAGAGTCTCTCGTGAGCTTTATCGGATGTTGCGCGCCGCATGCCTTGCAGGTAAGGAGATCTATTCTTCCCACCCTCTGGATCACAGTGTCCGGTGACCCGCACTCGTAACACTTTACGTAGGAATCCATGTACTGGCTGAATTTCTTTGATATCTGCGAGGCAGATAATTTACGGTTTATTATGAGCCTTCTTCCATTTATTGTTACCCCGATTCCAAACTCCTTCATCAGGTATTTAGCTATAACCTGAGGCTCCCTGTTGATAAGATCCGTGATATCGAGAAAATTCCTTATTATTGTCGATTTTCCCTCAAAAATGACGTCAGGCTCAGGAATTTTAAGTCTGCTATCACTGGTGTTTGATTTTGCAAACATGCTCGAAGCTTTTTTGAGTAAATCTTCATAATTATCTGACATAAATGATTCCATATGGTAACTGTTTATATAACCTATGCCAAACAACCAATTTAGCGCTTCCTTGGCAAAAGAACAGGCTCCACAGATAAGCGGTTTATTGGAAAAGGTGGTTCTTCGGTGGTATTTGTTACAGAAAGCCAATTATTTGGAATTTTATCATTTAAAGGAAATTTACTGGCATAACTCAAACCAAAAAAAAAAGAACGTTTAGTGCAACTCACTTACATTTAAGATAAATTATATAAATGTACCAGTATTTTCAAGTATGACATTTTAGAAAGCCTATATGTATATAGAAACTCTTACAAAGCACGTGAAATATCTGTCGCTGAATGTATACATTATGCCTTACCTATTTCCTGCTAAATTTTCCAAAATGTACATACAAAGCAAATGTTTATATATAGTAAAATATATGAACTGTAAGAGGCAAACCAGGTTGGAAAACAAAGACACTAAGCTGACAATCAGAATCACGGAGAGCGAAGTCGAGGAGATCGACAGCTTTCTGAAAGGCAATCCAAGATTCTCTAGCCGTTCCGAATTTATCAGGTTTGCAGCACTCGATTATGTTGCCCAGAATAGGATAAAGATACTAGGGCCCAACGAAGTTTCCCTCAAACTAGATAAAATCATGGAACAGACATTGGCTTTTGCGATAAGGGAAGGCTTCTTCAACGACAGGAACGACGCCATAATGGAAATATTGAATGAGGCGCGGTCAAGTGGCCTAATATCAAAGATCATCGACGCCAAGAACAGCGAACTGAAGGCCGTAATGGACAGGTCTCGTGAAATTCAGCCAGAAAGCAACACATCCGGGCTTAAAACCAGAAGCAACCAGGACCAGAAATAGGATATTTGGAAGGTGTGACTGAATGTTTAGGAAGAATATGGAAACAGAAGGCAATTACATGAGGGAAAGAATCTGTAAAATAGCAAAAGAGTATGGATCCGACAGGTATGACAGTGCATTGATAGCCATAGGCAATGCTGGTGAAAGGGTCTTAAAAAAAGTCATACCAATAGAAGAAGCCAGGGTATTCTATCACGCAGTGAACAGCAACAGGAGCAATGTTAACACTGCATCGGGTTCTGGCAATGATGTCGCATACATGGAAATTTATTCCCACAGGCCAATGGAAATAAAAATCGTAAACATTGGAGACGATGCATTTGGTGACTTTAACTTCCAGACTGAAAGATATTCCGGAACACAGTTTGAAACAACGTCCGCTGATTTTTCGGATTCACAGGCTGACATGGAAAAAACAGCATTACGGATATACACAGGCCTGCTTAGATCCGATTCCTACATACTACTAAGCGCATTCGGTGGAAAATATTCGCAGGAGATGCACACCCAGCTTGCCCGTGTTATGATCAAGAGAGGCATAGCTTTCCTAAACGTTGTGATAAAACCTTCAAGGTTGTACCCACGCGAAAGGGCTGCTGCAGAGATCGGAATAAAAAAACTGAAAGGTCTTGGAGCAAGGGTCAAAGAGATAGATAATGATGAATATGAACTGAATGTCGCCGGGAATTTTACAAGGTACAGTTCAGAAAGCCAGTGGCCCTCAATCAATACCAAGATCGCAAGGGAAATTGAAATATACCTGATGCGGCTCTCAGCGGCTTCTGCGGACGCGAGGAAAATAGTTGCAAGTTGAACATTAGTTCCTAGAAATAAATAAAAATTTTTAGATTTGAAAAGGAAATCACAGTTGTGATAAAACTTCCTTTTCTGTCATGTTTCGTTCGCAGTAAAAGCATCTGAGAATCAGCGGCTTTTCAGATACGACAGAGAACTCACTGTTTACAGGCTCTTTCACATTTGTGATGCATCCCTGGTTCGGGCATTTCAGTATCCCTACAATTGTTTTTGTGAGCTTTACTGTGAACTTCTCCTTTATCTGGTAATTGCTTACGATACTTATGGTAGCATCCGGTGCGACCAATGAAATCCTGTCCAGATCATCTCTGTTCAGATATTTGTTTTCAACCTTAATTACGTCTTTCCGTCCAAGTTTTTCACTCTGTACACGCATTGCTATGGTTGTCGAGACATCTGGGTTATTTTCAATCTTGAGTATTGATACTACTCTCAGAGCCTTCCCAGCCGGCACATGATCGATCACCGTGCCATCCTTAATCTTAGAAACCTTCAGTGTTGTTTCCATAATCACGCCCCCAAAATCATCGAGAGAAGAGCCATTCGTACAGGTACACCGTAAAATGCTTGCTTGAAATATGCTGCGTTTGGCAGGTAATCAACCTCCGGCTTTATTTCGTCCACTCTCGGCAGAGGATGCATTATTATAGCATTCTTCTTCATTTTCGCGACGGTATTCACATCAATCGAATAAAGGCCAATGACACTGTTATATTCGTTCTGATCAGTGAACCTTTCTTTCTGGATCCTTGTTACGTAAAACACATCGAACTCATCCATTTTCTCGTCGAGATTTTCTCTAGAGGTCACCTTGATATTCTTCCCCAATCTTTCCCTGATATGTTCCGGCATCTTGAGAATCTGAGGAGATATAAGGGTTACTTCAACATTGAAGTTCGAGAGAGCCAGAAGGAGCGAATGAACAGTTCTCCCATAACGCAAATCGCCAACCATTGCTATTCTTAACCCGTCGATTTTCCCGAAGTACTTTCTCATGGTGTAAAGATCAAGCAGTGTTTGTGTAGGGTGCTGGCCTGAACCATCTCCTGCATTTATCACCGGTTTGGTTGAAAATTTGGAGGCAAGCCTGGCCGCACCTTCAAGAGGATGCCTAATAACTATAACGTCAGAATAAGACTCTGCCATTCTGATTGTGTCTGCAAGAGTTTCACCCTTGGCAACAGATGAGGATTTGACGTCCGAGACACTGATCACAGATCCCCCGAGCCTGTGCATAGAGGATTCAAATGAAAGCCTAGTCCTGGTGCTTGGTTCATAGAACAGAGTGGCCATGATCTTTCCGTTCAGCATTTCAAGTTTTTTGCCAGCTTCCAGCGCGTTCAGCATCCTGTCTGATACAGAAAAAATCTCGGACATATCAGATTCGGACACATCGTCAATTGAGACTATGCTTTTATTCTTCAACATCAGGATGGAGAATCCAGAGTGCAATTAAAAAAGTTTAGGTTAAAAAAATATGGTGGAAAGTAGAAACCGCTGACCAAATCAAATGCACCGACACCAAACGCAGGTACAATCAAGCTCTTTAATTGCTCCTTGTCCCCCTCTTGCAGCGAAGAAGAAGCAGAAAGTTCCCAGAAGTGTACCCATAGCCAGACCTATCAGCATTACTGCCAGAGGATCAACAAATGTCATTTTAACAACTCAAATATATATTACCAGTTTATAATTAAACGGGGCACTATATATATGAGTGTTGAGTTTTTTAGGCGCCTTGCAATATTCAGTGTTTTCCTGATAAAGGTTCAACCGTACTTCTTTTTATGGGTAAAATTTTACGGCTTATAATCGAATGGAGAGAATACCAGTTGCGCACGGAGTATGGATAATAATTTAATTAACAATATTATAGGCATATATGGAAGGAAGAAGTTCCGTCATTCCCGGGCTGCATAAATTGCCAATTGCGGATAGACTGCGGTTGGTCGCAAAATTCTCTGATCTAACAGAATCAGAAATATTGGGTTTGAGTGGATTTGGATCAATGCCAGAAAATGTCGCAGACGGCATGATAGAAAACGTGATCTCCGTCATGGAAATCCCTCTTGGAGTTGCTACCAATTTTCTAATCAATGGGAAGGAGTATCTTATCCCGATGGCCGTAGAGGAGGCTTCCGTGATCGCTGCCTGCTCCAATGCTGCAAAGATAAGCAGATCTACGGGCGGATTTACAGCCTATGCATCAGAATCCATAATGGTCGGTCAGATACAAATCCTCGGACTGGACTCACTGGATGCTGCCAGGATCAGAGTTTTGCAGGCCGAGAGCAAGATAGTGGACATGGCCAACACCAAAAGCAGGACCCTTAAGGAAAAAGGTGCCGGAGCCATGAGTATTGAGGTCCACCTATTCAGCCTGCCTGAGAAAATGCTTGTTGTCCACCTGATTGTTGACGTATCAGATGCGATGGGCGCAAACATCGTGAACAGCATGTGCGAACATGTTGCACCGTACCTGGAAGAAATAACAGGCGGCAGGGTTAATTTAAGGATACTCACAAACCTTACGGATAGAAGAATGGCTTATGCTTCTGCGGTTTTCAGGGAGGACCTGGTTGGAGGTGAAGAGATTGTGAAGAACATCATCAGTTCATACAATCTGGCAGTGATTGATCCATATCGTGCAGCAACCCACAACAAAGGCATAATGAATGGGATAGATGCAGTGCTGGTAGCAACCATGAATGACTGGAGAGCAATTGAAGCCGGTGCGCATGCATTTGCCTCGTTCGGGGGGTACAAACCATTAACAAGATACAGCAAACTTCCAAATGGGGATCTTAGCGTGAGCATTGCGATTCCCATGGCTGTAGGCACGGTTGGAGGATCGACCAATACAGTACCCAAGGCAAGGATAACCAGGAAAATCTTGAATGTAGCGGATGCCAGGGAATTCGCCTCAGTTCTGGCGTCTGTGGGTCTGGCCCAGAATTTTGCAGCAGTTCGTGCATTGAGCGCAGAAGGGATACAGTCTGGCCATATGAAACTGCACGCCAGGAATATTGCAATTTCGTCGGGCGCAACCGCCAGTGAAATGGAAAGGGTAGTTGATGAAATGCTGAGATCCAGGGACATATCTCCGTCAAGCGCTAGATCCATTCTGGATCGTTTGCGTAAAAATTCATAAATAGAGCTTAACAATGCGAAGGTGAACGAAATGGACGAAATCTCTACATTGCTTAAAAGCGCAGACGGGTTCCTTAACAAAGAGAAGTATATTGATGCAATACGGGAATATCTTAAGGCAACGGAGCTGGTAAAGGATAGTGACAAAGAACTTTTGGCAGAGATTTATTATAAGATTTCACAGGCATATTCGGCAATAGAGCCAAAAAACATAGAGAACTCAATGAAGTATGCCCAGATGTCTCTTGAGATTCACACTGAGAACCAGGATAAGGATCTCCAAATTGTAGACAGATTAAACATTTTTTACATCCTTCACGATGCAGGAAAGTCGAAGGAGTCTGAGGTCGAACTCGATAGGGCCCTGTCTACTGCAAAGGAGACGGGCGAAAACAGTCTGGTAAATATGGTCCTCCTTGCCAGGGCAGAATTTTTGAGTGGCCGCAAGAGCACTGAGGAGGAACTGCTGAGGATATATCGCGATGTGCTGGAAACCTCCGGGAAAGAAGGCGATTGGGAAAGCTATTTCGAGGCCAGGAGGGGGCTGATAGAAAACGTAAGGACTCATGGCGATCTGGATGACGCCCTCATGAGTGCACTTAAAGCCCTTGATGAGATAGATGAGATTTCCGGCAACATCAAGAACAAGAAGGAGAGAAAGGAATTCCGTACATCGCTTTCATATATGTATGACATGGCTTCCGATATTGCCATGGAAATGGAGAATGTGGATGAAGCGATTAAAATAGCCCAGCGGCTATCTGAGAAGGATTGATCAGGCTTTATTTTTCAAGTAAACTTCCTCGATCTCTCCAAGGAATGGCTTCAAATCAATTCCCTCATCTGACATAACTGCCATGAGCGCAAGGTCAAAATTGATGAGTTTTAGATTTGCGGTTACCTCCCTGCTTCTTGCAATTGCCTCCTTTTTTGTCATTTTTCCAGATGCGGATATTGCATCCAGCAATCTGTCCACCAGTGGTCTGTCCTTGGACGAGCTGAATAGTTCTTCCACGTTCACTGAAAAGTCAAGGGGCACAATGATGCCCGTCGTGCTGAAAGTAGGTGTGTAAAAGCCGTCCTTTTCTGAGAGAAGCCCTTCCTTTATGGATTCAGAGAGAAATTTTTCCACTGATTCAGGGTCGAGAAGCGTTCTCTTGAAAGACAGGAAAGTAACAAAATCCTGTCTGGTGCAACGATCTGACCCCTTACGGTTAGAAAATGTAATTGCTATGAGCTTTCTTGACGTGTCCTTATCCATGCCAAGAGTATGTACTAATGCCCTAAATGTTTTTCATATCCATTAAGGTTTAATAACGACCTGGTCGATCCATTCATTCATGCTTGACATTTTGCTTGAAAGGATGCTTGGATCCACTATCAATGGAAGAATAGATAATCCCGGGGGACAAAGAATCCTGGTTGCTCTCTGGAGCTACGCTAACGTTGAAAGTATAGAAGCTATTTCTTCTCTTAATCTCCTTGCAGAAATCGGGAGTGGCAACAAACTCACAGTAGTAGGAGTCCATATTGCTGAATATGAGTTCCAGAAGTCCAGGGGGAATGTGATTAAGGAAATTGAATCGCTGAGGATCAGTTTTCCCGTGTATCAAGATAACACAAATGAAATATGGGGCATGCTCAATGCGACCGGTTTGCCGGCTTACTTTCTCTTTGATCCATCTGGCGCCATGGTTGCAGAGATGAACTCCAATAATGACCTTTTCGAATATGCCATGAATTTCGCTGCCGATGCAGGCTTTCATTTTCAGGGGAGCAAGGTCAGCCAAGTGAAAATATCCCAGACGTATCTCGGTAGTCTCAGGGGGAGGAAAATAGAAGATATGGTTGACTCGGCAGGCGTTGGGGAATGGAATAAAGCCAATATGAAAGGCAGCATATTATTCATGGGAAGTTGGTTGCAGAGCGCTGAATCGGTAATGGCAACAGCAGATGGCGATCAGCTGATCTGCGAGTTCACAGGCTTAGAGGTGTTTGCGGTGGTGAATTCCGGGTGGATGGAACTTGCAACATTCGAGAAAGGAGGCAATAAGGTATGCCCTCATGCCCTAAGCAGCAATCTTGTTTCAGTTTGTAGTCAGGAAAAGAACGCAATAATGAAAATAAAAATAAGAGCAAAGAAAAATTTTGAAATTTATTCAATCATATACAGCAGCTAAGAAATTCACCTGATATTGGAAAGTTCGTCCTGTATCTTCTTATAGTCAGGCTCCTTTCCTGGATCCTCGCTGATCCATTCATATCTGACTTTTCCATCCTTATCAAGAACAAAGATACTTCTCTTTGAGGCAGTCAGGCCCTTTACGCCGACAAAATCCTCATGGATTCCGCCATACATCTTTGATACCAACCTGTTGGAATCGCTCAGCAGGTCAAAATTGAGGTTGTTTCTCTTATCGAATTCAGCCAGTGAAAAGGGAGAGTCAACGCTTATCCCTACAACTTTTGCATTCAGCTTCTTCAGGTTTGCCATAGAGTCCCTGAATGTACACATCTCCTTTGTGCATACTCCTGTAAAAGCTCCGGGGAAAAAAGCCAGAACAACTTTCTCACCATGGTACTCTGACAGAGTTCTCATTTTCAGCTTGGAATCCGGCAATGTAAACTCAGGAGCCTTATCTCCAACTTTCAATGTCATAACAACACCGGATCACCATTCCTGTTTGATATATAATCTTGCTTTATCCCGAGTTTGTACAATTCCCAACAAATTTAGTACTAGGGAGCATTATTCCTCACTATCGGGGTGCAGTACAATTAAGGCGATTGCTTTATTTTCCGGTGGAAAGGATTCTTTCCTTGCTATGGAGATTGCTTTGGAGTCAGGATACGAAATAATATGCGCCCTGACAGTCAAGCCAGAGGAATTTTCACCCATGTATCATTACCCAAATGTTGAAAAATCACCTCTTCCTGCTAGCCTTCTTGGCCTGGACGTAAAATTTTGCGGAGAGGATGAGCTGGAGAGCATTGTACAGGCATACGCCGCAAATGGGGTGAAGGCCATGATTTCCGGAGCAATAGCATCAGATTACCAGAAAACAAGGATAGAGAAAATGTGCACACAACTTGGGCTGATTTCCGTTACGCCACTCTGGCGCAAGGATCAGGAACTTGTCCTAGATGAACTTATAAGCAGGGGAATCCGTGCAATGCTGGTATCAGTTTCTGCTGAAGGTCTGGATGAAAAGGATCTTGGCAGGACCATAGATGAAGAATATATCCGGCACCTTAAGGAGATATCCAGGAAAAGGAGAATTAACATAGCAGGAGAAGGCGGAGAATATGAAACTTTTGTGTATGCCATACCTGGAAAGCAGGCAATTGATTTAGGAAAAACTAGAACTATCTGGGAAGGTTCTCACGGGTACCTGATCATAGGCGCAGTGGAATAAAATACTCTATTATTTCAGAAAATCGTTAATAACGCGCTAAATTTTTACTCTCTCCACTTCCAGAGCGTCCCATGTCGGGTACTCTTCCACTTCGTACATTTCATAATCAACGCTATTCTTTATATCCTCAAGCATCCATGGAGGGACTTCAAGCCTCTTCTTTACCGGATTCACATGTATGCTGGCAGGATCCATTCCAATGGATATCAGCCGGTCGCGCATTTCTATGACGTCTCCCCCCTCCACTATTCCTCTGATGATAGTGCCGTCCTTGGTGATGACATCTATGTCGCGAGCAACATTCTTTGCCCTCCTTTTAAGTCTGTTCTTCAATTGAACGCCATCCTTGAAAGCAGCGGAACAATAATGCACAGTAAAGTCAGGAAACTGCCTTACCATGTTTATTGCAAGGGATTGGCTTCCCGTTGCGCCAGATTCGTAGTCGCTCTTTATCTGGTATCCCCGTCCAAGCAGGTTGCCGTAGTTAGTTTCCGAGAATTCCAGCTCATTAAGGTTTATGAAATCAAGATCCATTTTCCTCGCAAATTCGATGAGATCCTGTGTATCGTTTGTTCTTCCCGGGAGGCTCGGCACTTCGATACCAACGCTCATTCCATTGTCCCTCGACCACTTGATCCGATCCTTGAATACTGATCTGTCCATCATCGACCAGATTTCCTCTGGAGGGTGGAACCTGATTTCGTCCAGTCCAGCTTTTGCTACGGTCTCAATGGCCTTCTGCGTCCCGCTTATGGTATATAGGTGAATGTGGTGTTCGCTGCCAAATTCCTCTTTGAGAATTTTAATATATTCAGAAGTCCGCTGATAGTATTTCAGTGGGTCTCCACCGGTTATTCCAGTGCCAGTGGCGCTTATCATTCTCGCCTCATAAATTGCATCTTTCATGTTCTTGAGTGGCATCTCATCAGCATACATGACGTCCTTCATTTTCTTGGGTTCCGACAGGGGGCAGTAAAAGCACTTTGCGTCACAAATCCCTGAAACAAACAGAACCATTTTTCCGCCCTTTGCGCAGAGCTGACACCCAAGTGGGAGCTTGCCCGAATAGGCAGAACCTCCGCTCATCCTTCTCATACGTTTCGTCATTTTATACCTGTATATAACATTCGTGTGCGATCAGAAGCTGAAAAACCCACTATCTAATGGGAAGGCAAATTTTCAATGTAAAATACTTCCATAATGAGTAATATAAGCTAATTGCACTGATATGTAAGGTATATTGATTATATTCTAATATGTATTATTTTTTTTATGGAAACTCCGGTCCTTAATTTAAGCCAATCAGTCCCAGGGTTTAAGGGGGATTTGCATGAGAACCTAGGGAGATATATGGGGGCGCTTGGATCAATGCTTAAGTCAAGGTTGTTTACCCATTCACCGTTCTTCCTCGCCCATGCCATGACATTTGGCTGCAATTCCAGGTGTAAAAGCTGCACTTACTGGAAAAATACTCCGCGAATGAAGGAAGATCTTTCAACGGATGGCGTTTTCCAGCTTCTTGATGATGCATATTCCGCAGGGATGCGTGGATACTATATGTTCGGCGGTGAACCGCTCATAAGGAGAGATATAGGTAAGATAACTGATTATGCCAAGGAGAAGGGATTCATAACCGTGATGAACACCAACGGTTCATTCATGGAGAAAAAGGCTGAAGAATTGAGGAATCTTGACTTTGCATTCGTGTCTCTGGACTATTACAACGATTTTGATGATATAATTCGGGGTAGGCCAGGGACTTTCAAGGAAGTTATGAAGGGTATAGGCGCACTCAAGAGAATAGGAAGGACAAAGGTTTCACTGGTCACCACCATAAGCACCCTTAACTGGGGGTCTATGCGCAAGATGGCCGAACTTGCAAAATCTCTGGGAATAGGAATATCGTTCAACTCCATAGAACAGTCCCTGGACTTTGGGCAGACAGATGAGAGCACCACCCCTAACTTTCAAATTGGACTGAGCAGCGATCAGCTGAAGGAGTTTTACGTAAGCCTACTTAACCTGAAACGTGAAGGCTTACCGCTTATGGAGACAGAACAGGTGCTGAAGGATTACGTTGACAGTAAGCCCTGGACATGTCACTTTCCCAAAATGTTTGTCTACGTCACCCCGGATAAGCAGGTGTACAATTGCGACTATACCTATGCATACGATCTCAAGAAGGGGTCGTTCAAGGATTTTTTCACGAGCAAGCCCTTCCGGGATTATGCGCTTAAGTCAGAATCCTGCAACAAATGCGTTAGAACCTGCGTCAGGGGTTATTCGTATACATACAACATGTACCCGCGCCAGATACGAGGACTGGCAGGGGAAGCAAGGAATCTGTTTAACAGGTCGGCAGGAGACTACGTATTCCAATCGCCAGGTGATGCCCCCGATGCCGGATCAACGAGGCCAAACGCAGGTATCCATTAATCTGTAGATTCGTCCAGCCGTTTCTGGATCCCCTCATTGATCTCCGGTGAATACGCGTCGAGATCTACCCTGTTCTTCAGTAACTGTATAAGTATGGAAATGGCGAAATTTCTGTCCCGGCTAGTTGGTTCGAGTAGGGCATTGTTTTCCGGGATCTTCAGGCCTATTTTTCCAAGTCTTTCAATGTATTCAGGTCTCTTCACGGAATTTGTCTTCTTGTACTGGTTGGGGATATCAACATTGCATCTCTCTATCTCCCTGAGGAAAATTGGCCTGTTGAAGAGCAGGTACAGAGTCTCAAGGACACGATCGGCCGCATTCTCCTGATCCATTTCTCTGCAGACAGATCCAACCTGTTCATATATATCGAACTCCTTTTCCATGTTTATGGAATATACCCTGGAAGGCTTGATTTCCCTGACGCTCAGTATTCCTGTCCTTACCATAGCCTCAAGGTATCCCGTCAGGAATAGACGGTTTAGCTTTGTACCAGTTTCCATGAGTTTTTTGGCTATGGCGGAGATGGACATGCTCTCCGTGGAGAGTAGGCTTATGATACTGTCCCATATAGCTGAATCTGTATCTTCACCTGGCAAAGACTTCACCCTCCAGTGATTTTCTTATCTCCTTGGCGGACCTGACTGATCTGTCGCAGATAGCACCTGCAGCACCTATGAACAATTCGGGCTTCATGGCGTTACGCAATTCGTCTGGTGCCAGGATTTCAGTCTTTCCTAGGATGGTCTCCGATAATTTTTTTCTGGTTGCCAATGACTCCATGGCTGATAACCTAACCAACTCATGTGCCTCCTGCCGGGGCATTCCTCTGGCGACAAGCAATTTTACTATGTTTTCCGACATTGCAAGCTCATTGGACAATGCAGTAGATCGCATTCTTTCAGAATTTACCGATAACTTTGAGAAAATGTTGGTTGTCTTTACAAGTATATAGTCAATTAGCACGCTGGAATAAGGTATCGTGAACCTCTCAAGCGCGCTGTTTGTAAGATCCCTTTCGTGCCAGGTAACTGCAGCTTCGTATTCCGGATACACCATCGATCTTATGAACCTTGCCAGGCTGCAGACGTTTTCTGATTCCACGGGATTCCTCTTGCTTGGCATTGAACTCGATCCCACCTGGTTTTTGCTGTCAAAATATTCCGAAACCTCGTCTATTTCAGTTCTCTGAAGGTTCCTGATTTCCGTTGCGAACTTTTCTAGAGAGGTGGCAATGTTAGAGATCAGCTGCAGATACTCTATATATCTGTCCCTGTCTACAACCTGCGTTGCTCCATCCTCTGCACCAATCTCTAAGAATTCCATTACGGATTCCTGCACCTGAAGGGCTTTTTCTCCAAGCGCTGCTCCAGTGCCAACCGGCCCAAGAATCTTGCCCACGAGAACTCGCTTCCTGGTCTCTATTGCTCTCTCTATATGGCGACCAACCTCGTTCAAGTACACAGACATCTTCAAACCAAAAGTTATTGGGCTTGCCTGCTGACCGTGGGTTCTCCCCACCATGACCGAGTCCCGATACCTGACCACCAGTTCCATTAAGGCGGACTGCAGCGCGATCAGGTCAGAAAGCAGATAGGAGTAGAAATCCTTCAACTGCAGCGCCGTTGCGGTATCCAGTATGTCATTGGACGTTACGCCATAGTGAACATAAGCCCCCCCTGTGCCACATTGCTCAGTCAGTGCACGTATCATAGCCATCACGTCGTGTTTCGTTTCTTTCTCAATTTCATTGACCCTGCTGATATTCACCCTGCCACTGGAAACAGCGTCAGAGATATCCCTGTAAGCCTTTTCTGGAATAAGCCCGTTCTTCCACTCTCCATAGGCAAGTGCGCCTTCAACACGGAGCATATAGCGTAATCTTGACTCATCTGTGAATATGGACTTTATTTCTTTCCTTCCGTAACGGTATTCGATTGGAGAGACAGGCATGAATGATTATTGCTGTGTCAGCTTAAATATTTTTCATTGGGCAGAGCAAGTGCATCGAGATTGAAAGAGGAAACGCTGGTTCAGTCAGCTTTAAACCCAAATGGAATCTAGCATGGGGCTTTTTAGTCCGTGGAGTCTGGAGTTATGCCATTGGCAACTCTGGCTGATGTAACGGGAAGCATCCTGCATTAGCTGGGTGGAGGATGTCACTTTCAAATACCTGGTTGCAGCACATCACTTTACTTTGAATCCATTTCCAAAAGATCGCATCAGTTAGCAAATTGCAGTCCTGCAATGCCTGATTCCAACGTTGTAACCAGATTGACCATTGCATAGGATTGCGGTCGTGCAGGCAAGCAAAACATTATAATCTTGCCAGCACATCATTTAGCCGATAAAAATGGAAATTGAAGATGTTGACGAGGTGTTTGATTCACAGCTATTCATGAAGGGGGTTTTCAATGACAGTGCAAGCGAGCTCAGCAGAAAATACGGACTCAGCCTTGTAGTCGTTCCATTTGCCACTCCGGAGAACAAGATAACTATAAAGGTCTTTATGCCTGAGCAGAGGATCCCAAAGGAGAACCATGATCAGGTCGTCGCTGCACTAAAGGCAAGCGGAGCGGAGTTGAATAATGAAACTTGGGAAATATCGGACGTCAAGAATCTTGACCTCCTCTCACAGTATGCCTCTCTTCTAAAGGAAGTGGAGAGCATAGTCTTTGATCCAGGTTTGATCGAAAATGGCGTTTACGTGCAGCCATTCAGGTTTATAAGCTCACAGCGGAAAATGATTTCAGACATCCTGCTGTCAAAGGCAGATGCGGGCCATTCAAATATAGATCTTTATGCAGAATACCTTGGAAAATCCAATGGTTTTCTCTCAATGCTCCGCGTACTTCACCTGAAGCAGAGTGTATATGAAATCGTGGTGGAAGTCCAGCATGCAGAATCCATGGGAGGAATACTTGCCTACAGCGATCATTCAACAAACTGGAAACGCGAGTCTAAACTTCCACATGTTA
>JAJYZU010000112.1 GCA_021799755.1 Thermoplasmata archaeon | reverse complement strand
AAATACGGACAGGCGGGAATTCAGGTAACAGACAGCAGGTACGTTGTTGTGAGCCTGCTCCTGATGGTCAGGTGCGGGGAAGGATCTGCTGAGGATATTGCACGATCTGGGGGTTTCGTATTCGGCATACACTCCACCAAAAACCTCGACCCGAAGAATAAGTATGTATGCCATTTCCCTGAAGAAAACGATGGAAACGGGCTGATTATCAGCGTGAATTCCAATTATGGGGGGAATGCGTTGCTGAGCAAGAAATGCCATGCACTCAGGATAGCCTCGAACAGGGCTCGAAGGGAAGGATGGCTCGCAGAACATATGATGATGATAGGCGTAAAATCTCCTGAAGGAAAGGAGGTTTTCATATCCGCTGCTTTCCCATCTGCAAGCGGAAAGACGAATCTCTCCATGCTGGATCCACCGGAGGAATTGAAGAACAAAGGATGGTCCACTTCCCTGATAAGCGACGATATAATCTGGTTATTCAACAGGAACGGGATGCTTAATGCAATCAACCCTGAGGCTGGGATGTTTGGGGTTGCACCGCATACAAATTATGAGACAAATCCAAACGCAATGAAGACAATTTCACACGACACGATCTTTACAAACATAGCCGTGGACTCCGAAATGCGGCCGTACTGGGACGGTCTGCCAATGCCTAAAGGCGATATAATAGACTGGACAGGGAAGAAGTACAACGGTACTGGTTATAGGGCTCATCCCAATTCCAGGTTCACGTCATCAATCAGGCAGTATCCATATCTTTCTGACAGGTATGATGATCCGGAAGGCGCCCCTGTCAGTGCCTTTTTATATGGCGGTAGAAGGGCGAAGCTGGTTCCTTTAGTTTACGAAACTTTCAGCTGGGAGCATGGCGTTCTTCTTGGTGCTATGCAGAGGGTTGAAACAACTTCTGCGGCCGAGTACAAGGCCGGGATTCTAATGAATGATCCAATGGCTAATAGACCATTTATCTCATATAACATGGGAGACTATTTCCAGCACCATCTTGACGTGGGGTCCAGACTGACCAAGCCGCCAAAGGTATTCAGTGTAAACTGGTTCCGCAAGGATGAAAAGGGAAAATTCATCTGGCCGGGCTACAGCAATAATATGTACGTTGTGAGATGGATACTTGACGAGGTTTCTGGAAAGACCTCCCAGAGAGTAAAGACACCGATCGGCTATGTTCCAAAGCCGGAGTACTTTGAGCAATTTGGCTTCGATCATGCAACAATGGCAGGCATTCTGGAAGTGGATCCGAAAGGGTACCTTGAGGAGCTAGACGCACTGAAGCCATTTCTTGATATGTTTGGAGACAGGTTCCCGGAAAGGCTTTGGAAGGAATATTACGATCTTCGAGCCAGACTCGAGGATCAGGTAAGATAGTCGCCTATTTCTTGGCAAAACCAAGGAGACCGACTATCAACCCTATCACAAAAGCAATCACTGCCCCAGTTAAAGTAAGGACCCCGAAGTGGGCTGTCGTGATGTAACCATATATATAATAGTAGATGCTGGATACTGAAAAAGTAGGTATAAAGCTTATTCCAAGAAAACCAGCTATCGCCACTGCAATGATTGCAAGGATCAGTGCTTTAACACCAAATCTTATTGCCATCCCAAGCAGCAGGCCATCAAAAAAAATGGCCACGAGCAGGATCTCAGTCTTGAATGGATCCAGGAACGACGGGTAAGTCAATGTCATGCTAGGACAGTGATTGGAATACTTGCATAAAGGTTTTTGCACTGAGACGCTGATTTTTCTGCTGCTGAATTGCAAATGCAAAAAACATCGATGAGCAGAGCGCTTTGGGAGGTGTTTTAGCAGCATGTGAGCCTGATTACCTGGGAGAGAGTCAGATGATGCACAAAATTAAGACCGCCATAATTTTTTTATAAAATATCACCTTGTCAACACATGGCTCCTGAAAGAAAGGAAGGACATTTTACTGGGCACGATGGAAAGGAAATCGAGATTTACCAAGTTACAAATACAGATGGCAAGCGTCATCCATCTGTAATAGTGGTTCACGAGATATGGGGTCTCGAGAAGAACATAAGGAGCATCGCCGATCGCTTCGCTGCAGAAGGATACAATGCCTACGCACCGCACCTTTTTTCCAGGTTTGGAAAGCATTTCTCTGCAAAGAACATAGAAAGTGCCATGGCACGATTCTTTTCTATTCCCGAAAACAAGAGATGGAGTGCAGAGGGAATGAACAGTGCTCTTTCAACTGCGTCTGATGAAGAAAAAGCAATTATAAAGCAGATTTTTGAATCAAGAGCTGAAACCACCAGGTTAATGGTAAAGGATCTGATAGCTCTGAGAAACCATGTAGCCAGCCAGCAGTCATCAGATGGTGACAAGATAGGGTCAATTGGATTCTGCCTTGGAGGCGGTCTTGTTTTTCAGCTGGCAACTGAATCCCCCGTTATGGCAACTTCAGTCTTTTATGGAGCAAATCCTGATCCCGTCTCCTCCATTTCTAAAATAGAGGGAAAGGTAATTGCAAGTTATGCTGGGGAAGATCCCAGGGTCAATGAAGGCTTACCGGCTATGATTAAAGCTTTTGCAGACTCAAAGAAAGAGATCGAAATGAAGATATACGAAAAAGCGCAGCATGCTTTCTTCAACGACCTCAGGCCAACCTACAAGCAGGACGCTGCAATGGACGCCTGGACCCGGACAATAAGCTTCTTTGACAGGATACTGAGGTGAAAAAATGCAGGAAGAAAAAGGTAAAGAAACAAGCATACTCTTTGATTGCTTTGTGAACTGGGCAGAGACTATGTTTACCTTCGATGATTTTAAGGAAAGGAAAGCTGACAGGAAGCAGGAGAAATCAGTTCAATGATAAAAGCCAGGCGCCAATCTGCGGAAAATCAGTTTCAAAAAATATCCTTATTTATCTCTCTTTTCATTCAATCTTTCTAATAGCATGTCGAATGCAGTTTTCACCAGATCCCTGGCATGTTGTTCAGTATCAGATTTTGCAAGTATTTCGAGTTCTACTGCCGGATTCCCTGTCTCGCTGTGTCTAGGATGGCTCTTTATATAAACTTTAGAATCCATTTTTTTCATGACCATGTTTACTATCGGAACCAGGGTGCTTTCCATGACTCCCTTCAGGTACCTGCTCTCAGAGTAGTACTCGTTTCCACTAATCCTTATTTCATCCATGATGGAGTCAAGGATCGCGTTGGCTTCTTCAGGTACTCCTGGAAGGATTATGATAATCTGATTTCGAACCTTGAGGAATATTCCGGGAGCAGCACCGACAGGATTAGGAAGTGCTCTCGAACCTTCTGGAATCATTGCCATTTTCATGCGTTCTGATGTTGGCTCAAGACCCAGTCTGGCATAGCGTTTCCTTAGCCCGTCTGATGTCTTTGCGTCTTCGATCATGGGTAGTCCAAGTGCTTTGCTGATCGATTCCACAGTCATATCATCGAAGGTTGGTCCAAGACCACCTGTTGTCAAAATAAGATCAGCGGATTCAATGCCCGCTTCCAATGCCCATGCTATTTCCTTTGGGTCATCCATCACCGTCAAACCCCTGACAACATCATATCCGCATAGAGTTAGCTTCATGCCAAAGTCCGAAGCGTTTGTATTGACTGTCTTTCCCCGAAGAAGCTCATTTCCGATGCTGATGATGCATGCCTTCATGAAAGCATATTTCTCTGAGTAAAATAATCATTTCCACCTTAATGTGTACATGTACAGTCCAGGGGAGTTCATACTTTAAATCTTCTTCTGAGCAATAAGCCAACATGGCTTCGCTTCGCAAATATTTAAGTAGGATACGATAAATAAGGTTATTATGCACAATGATGCGAATAACAGTGAAATGTTATCGAGAAGCTATCGGGCCTCACTTAAAAAAAATCTCGTATACTTTCTATTCGCATTGCCGGCAGTAATTTACGTCATCAGCCTGTCATTCTATCCAGCGATCAACGTAGTATATGACAGCTTTATTGTAAAGGATAAGTTTTCTCTTGCCAACTATACCGGGCTGCCAGGGGAGAATCTCTATCCGGCGCTTATAGACACGCTGATAGTTAGTGTTGGCGCCCTGCTCATACAGTTGATGTTTGCACTCGCTGTTGCCATGATTATGATCAAGCCTTTCAGGGGGAACAAGATATTCTCCACCATCGTTATAATTCCTTTTGGAATTTCCACGGTAGTTAGCGCATGGGTGTTCAGTGAAATTTTCAGTG
>JAJYZU010000111.1 GCA_021799755.1 Thermoplasmata archaeon | reverse complement strand
ACGCCGACAGATTTTTCAACGTCAGCGGGAAGCATTGCGACCCTGACGCCACGAACCATTGTCAACTTCCGGGCTAGGGATTCTGATGATACGATCGCAATGATCTCAGCATTCGGTCTTAGGGCGGAAAGCATTCTTGCAGTTCCCCCGTTTTTGGTAAAAACAACTATCTTTTGAGCGGAAATCTTCTCCGCCATGACCTTTGCTGCCTTGCATACGGAATATGCGATCTGGTTCCCGAAGAACTCATCCGGTTCGTTCAGGTTAGTGGCAGACTTTTCTGCGTAGGCGGATATCTCATTCAGGTATCGGGCGACCTCGACTGGGTATTTTCCTATAGCTGTCTCCTCCGATGTCATCACTATATCGCAGTTATCAAATATCGCATTCGTGACATCTGAGACCTCGGCCCTTGTAGGAACGTCATTCTGCACCATGGATTCAAGCATCTGTGTGGCAACAATCGCAGGTATTCCCTGCCTGTGCGCTTCGAGTATTATCCTCTTCTGGGCAATTGCGACCTCGCTGATTGGGAGCTCCACACCAAGATCACCCCTTGCAACCATTACAATATCAGATGCATGGGCTATCTCCCTGATCTGCGAATAACCGCTCTTTGTCTCTATCTTCGAAACGGTTCGACCATCCGATCCCGATGCCCTCAGTTGATCCTCTAGCTTCCACATGTCCTCTCTGGACTGAACGAACGAGAGGGCATAGAAGTCTACACCCTGTTTTGTTCCCTCTTCTATGAATGATAAATCGCGGTCAGTAAGGGTTCCGAGATCTATCTTGACTCCGGGCACATTGATCCTTGCTTTTGACCTGATCTGCCCGGAATTTATTGCCTTAAGATTTACATGGCGGGAATCTGCCTCCACGACCGTGAACTGGTAAGTACCATCCTGCATTACAACTGAGTCACCCTTTTTCAGCGAAGAAAAGAAACTTGTCCTGTTAACAGGGATCCCAGAATCAGATAATGAGTATATCTTGCCCTGTTCAATCTTCATGGGTGCACTGAGCTCCCCAACCCTGAGCTCAGGGCCTTTAAGATCCAGAAGGATTGATATATGCGTTGATAGTTCTGAGTTAACGTAATCCGTTAGCAATCGAACCTTCTTCACATAGTCTGTCTCGATATGAGCCGTATTGATCCTTAGACCGGAGAGGCCGGATTTTGCCATTTTAAGAAGGGTTTCCCTATTGTCGCTTGATGGTCCAACTGTGCACAGCACCTTTGTGTAAGGCATATATCGTCAGTATATCAAGTGATTAATATTTCACCATTTGCGGAAACGAATCAGGAGATCGCCAAACAGAATCTGTCTCCTTTGAAACATAGACCATAGATCAGACATATTCCTTCCTGCAGGAAGGTAGCATATTCGTGAGATCATCATTTAGCGCACTAAATTGCGCAAAATCCAGCTGTTGCTGGCTGTCGCTAAGTGCCGCAACTGGATTGGGATGCACCTCTATAATCAAGCCGTCTGCCCCAACCGCCAGACCCGCTTTCGCAAGCGGTGATACATATCGGGATATGCCAGCGGGATGGCTTGGATCGACGATTACGGGAAGATCCGTTCTCTCCTGAAGTACGGGCACAGCTGAAATTTCAAGCGTGAATCTTGTAGACTGCTCGAATGTCCTTATTCCCCTCTCGGCCAGTATAACCTTGTTGTTTCCCTCCTTTGTTATATATCTGGACGCATTGATCAACTCATCAAGTGTGTTCCCGAAACCCCTTTTAAGCAAGACCGGAACATTGGTTCTTCCGACCTTTCTGAGCAGGGAGAAGTTCTGGGAATTCCGAGAGCCAATCTGTATTATGTCGGAAGCATCCATCAGCACAGAAAGATCCTCTGTATCCATGAGCTCCGTCGCAATCGCCATTCCTGTCTCCTCCCTTGCTATCTTCAGGAGCCGAAGGCCTTCCTTTCCAAGACCCTGGAATGAATCTGGACTTGTCCGTGGCTTATAGGCGCCTCCTCTCAGTACCTTGACGCCCAGATTCGACAGAAATTTGGCAGTTTTTACAATCTGTTCCTCGCTTTCAACGGCGCAGGGACCTGCAATCATAAGGAACTTTCCATCCTGGAATTCAATGTTGTCAGTTATATTGAAGGAAAAACGCATCAAGCCGCCCCCATCTTGTTAAGCATCGATGTACCGATCAGGAAACCTGAAAAATTTTCCCTGTAGATGGGTGGTATGTTGGTGTAATCAAGGCCGCTCTCCAGTATCTTTATGCCAGGCATCCCCTTTATTCTGGCAATCACGGTTTCCGTTTCGTCTTCTATCTGCATGGTCGAAAGGTTTCGCCTGTTGTATCCCAGTATGCTGTATGTATTGGGTTTACATTTCTCAAGCATATTTATTGAATGAAACTCTGTCACAACCTCCAGTCCCAGATCGATCGCATGTCCAGACAGTAACCTGAGCTGATCCACTGAAAGGAAATCAGCTATCAGCAGGATTGCATCCGCTCCTGCATAATATGCGCTTAAAATCATTTCCCTGCTGGAAATGAAATCCTTTGCAAGGACTGGAATATTAAGAGCAGAAGCTTCCAGGAGATCAGAATATGAGCCATGGAAATAGTCTGGTTCCGTCAGGACGCTTATGCCTGATATCCCAAAATGCAGGATCTTATCGAAATAAACATGCATGTCCATTCCGTCAGGAATGCTGAAACCTGACGGGGATGATCTCTTGAATTCAGCTATGATTGGATGCCTTCCTTCCTTTCCTGAATCTATAAGGGATTTCGTAAGGCTCAGAATGCCGCGCCGGCGCATGCTTGTCGTGATGAGTTTCCGCTTGGAATTTTTCCTGTATATTTCTTCAACGATTGACATTAACCCACCAGGAAATTCCTTATGATCCTGTCACCATATTCCGTGAAATGGCTTTCAGGGTGGAACTGTATCCCGAAAGTCTTGTTGTCGGCTGTGTGGAAACCCATTATAGAACCATCAGACTTCGCAATAGAATCCACGATTATTGATGCAGAGGGATCGATAACGAGCGAATGGTACCTGACTGCACTGAATTCTTCGGGGACATCCCTGTAAAGTGGAGATGAAAAGTGTCTTATAGTATCTATCTCGCCATGTTTTATGCTTTCAGCCCTTCTAACATTGCAGCCAAGCATGGTTGCGAGTAGCTGGTGACCAAAGCATATGCCCAGGACCCTCTTCTTTCCCAGCTCAAGTACCTCGGTTGTTGAGCCACGATCTCTTGTGTATTTAGGATTCCCGGGGCCAGGCGAAATTATGATCGCATCCGCATCGTTGACGTTAACATCCTTGACCCTGTCATTTTCTATTATCTCCACCCTGTTGCCAAGGGCCTCAACTGCCTGCTTTATATTATAGACAAATGAATCATAGTTATCAATTATCAATACTTTCATTGAGCATTCCTCCAGTTGCACTGATTGATTTGTTGAACATCTCCTGGACCTCCATCAATGGATCTGAATCCTTGACTATGCCGGCGCCCGCCTGCGTGTAGCAGTGATTCTGGTATCTGAAGACGCTTCTTATCAGCAGAGCAAGGTCCATGGTATCCTGGCCAACAAGGCCGATCGCACCGGAATAAGGGCCTCTTTCTGAGTCCTCATACTCAGATATGAGCTGAACTGCTCTCTTCTTAGGCGCCCCTGAAACTGTTCCAGCTGGAAATACAGCTTTAATGACATCTGAATTTCCAAGCCCATCCCTGAGCCTTGATGTTACATGGCTTACGATATGCTGTACCGAGGCATATTTCCTCAGAAACATCGATCTGTCAACCATGACGGAGCCGGTAGCAGAAACCTTACCGAGATCATTTCTCGCAAGGTCCACGAGCATGCGGTGTTCAAGCTTATCCTTTTCAGATCTCATAAGGTTAGATCCAAGAATTGTATCCTCATTCCTGTCGCTGGACCTGTTTATTGTGCCGGCAATCGGGAAAATTTCGAGGTTTTCACCTGATCTTGATACCAGGTTTTCCGGTGAAGAACCGGATATTTCAATGCCGTTGGATCTGTAATAGAAAACATATAGAGAAAGATCACTCCGCAGGTTTTTCCTCGTAACGGATAAGAGATCCATTTCTGGCAGCTCAAATCTTCTGGAAAGAACAACCTGAAGAAGCTCTCCTGCCCTGATCCTTTCGATTGCTTCAGCAATTTTTTCAGACAGTCCATGATCATGGAAAGGCACCGAATGGACTGAAGATATCTGTGATTCTTCCCTATGGATCTGACCGGAAACAACCTCATCAGGCATGAAGGACTGCATCAAGGGTAGTT
>JAJYZU010000110.1 GCA_021799755.1 Thermoplasmata archaeon | reverse complement strand
TGCCAAACTCCACAAGGGTGGTGTTGAAATCCAGCCAGAGATCCTTTGGCACTATTTCTCTGAGTCTCATCTCTGTTTTTTCAGGGTCCTTGGATTTTGAAAATCCAATGCGATACGAAATCCTCTGAACATGCGTATCCACTGCTATGGCCGGTATGCCCATTGAATCTGCAAGAACCACGTTTGCCGTTTTCCTTCCCACGCCCGGAATTGTCATAAGTTCCTCTGTTGTATCAGGCACCTTTCCACCAAATTTGGTCCTGATTATTCTTGCAGCATCTATGACTCTCTTTGCTTTGACAGTACTGAAACCAACCCTGGATATCAGCGCTCGTACGTCTTCCTCTTTTGCCCTTGAGAGTTCCTGCATGGTTCCATATCTACTGTAAAGCGCCCTTGAAGCTGCGTCTGTAACCTCGTCCTTTGTTCTGTGAGAGAGTATTGTTGTGATTAAAACCCAGAAAGGATCGTTAAATTCAAAATGATGTGGAGGACTCTGGCTCTTTATTCCTTCAAACACCGCCCGCATTATTGATCCGGCATATCTTTTATTCATTAAGCCTCAATTATGATGATCACATATACCTATCTCTTTCTCATAGCGAATTTCAGTTCCGTCAAAGGAAAACGTGAAAATTCTGATTGAAACTCCCCCTTTATCTGCTTCAAAAAAAGCATTGGCAAAGTCCCTGTCCGTGGCATAGTTAGGATAAAAGCATTCAACATCATTTCGCAGTACCAGGATGATGACCGATGCCTGATACCCCTCATTCATCAGGGAAACAAGCGTTTTGAGATGTTCTGTTCCCCTCTTTGTAGGTGCGTCAGGGAACATGGCTGCTTCACCGATTCTCAGTGTGCAGCCTTTGACCTCTATATATTCATTGCCGGAGAGAAAATCAAGCCTTCTCCTTCCCACCTGCACCTCTGGCTTCACTGGCCCGGATATGAACCTTGAGGCGATCCTGTTGTGAATTCTTGAATCAAGGGGTATCCAGATTGTACCGGATCTTGCAGCAAGTATGGAGCAGTCTGTTTTCATGCCTGCTATATTCCTGATCAAAACACGGTTTCCCTCGTAAATGAGTTCCTTCAGCCTTCCGGGGTCGTGAAGATGGCAGGTCCGTTCTCCATATTCCGTTCTCAGTTTCACCACGAATCTGTTCGGCCGCGATATCACCTCACCTTCGGTTCGCTGATATTCTCTGAATGAGTGAACTATTTCCCCATTTTTGGGTGGTGTTATCAATATTGCAACCCTTTTACTGAATTATTCTCAGAACTTTCCCTGCCTTCTCAAAGGCATCGACAGTCACACCAATATCATTGGCCGAATGAAGCGCAGAGGGCATCAGCCTGATTCTTGCCATTCCCTTGGCCACAGTTGGAAATACTATGGGCGATGCAAAAATCGAATATTTACTGAACAGTTCGTTACTCAGGTCAAGTGTTTTCTTTTCGTCACCCACTATCACCGGGGTTATGGGTGTCTTGCTTGATCCTATATTGTACCCTATTTTGCTCAGGGAGTCTTTCACTAGCCTTGAGTTGTCCCATAACTTCTTCAAAAGTGTGTCGTCTCTTTCCATTATCTCTATTGATTTAAACACGGACGCGGTATCACCGGGGTTTAATGCACTGCTGAAAAGGAATGGTCTTGATCTCTGCTTTGTATAATCCATGAGATCCTTCGATCCTGCAACAAATCCGCCCATGGTTCCCATGGCTTTTGAAAACGTGCCCATCTCTATATCAACCCTTCCCGCAAGGCCAAAGTGATCCACAATTCCCCTGCCGTTCTTTCCCAGAACGCCTTCCCCGTGGGCGTCATCTACATAAACCATCGCGTCGAATTCCTCTCCAAGTTCGGTGATCCTGTCAAGAGGAGCAATATCTCCATCCATGCTAAAAACCCCGTCTGTGATAATCAGCGCCCTTTTACCGTCCTTTCTTTGATTTTTAAGCTTGGCCCGGAGATCTTCAGTGTCGAGATGCTTGTAAACTATCCTTGTGGCAGAGCTCAGCCTGACACCGTCAATGATGCTAGCGTGGTTCAGTTCCTCGCTGAAGACAATATCGTCCTTCCCAACAAGTACCGGGATGGTCCCGAGATTGGCTAGAAGCCCGCCCTGGTAAACAAGTGAGGATTCCATGTGCTTGAATGCAGCAACTTTTTCTTCAAGCCTGATGTGGAGAGAATTTGTGCCTGCAATCGACCTGACGGCACCTGCTCCAACACCGAATTTTTCAACGGCATCGATGGTGGCCTTTTTTACCTCAGGATGATTAGCAAGTCCGAGGTAATTGTTGGAGCACATGTTTATGTATTCCTTGCCAGCAATAATTATCCTTGCTCCCTGCGGCGACTCCAGAGTCCTGATTGGAACATATCTTCCGGTTTCGCGCAGATTTCTTATTTCATCTTTAACCCATGCAGTTCTTTGAGTCATGTTTACCATTACCGACAAATGATATAAAACCATTATCGCTCAAAGGAAGCATTAATTGACAGCAGCCTTTTTGTGAATATGCCGCCACTTCAAAAATGCAAAAATCAGAATTAATGTTTAATAGCCTAAATAGGATTTAGTGCTGATGGGCACAATACTTGTTACAGGTGCATATGGGCAGGTTGGTAGGGAGTTGATACCCGAACTTGAGAGAAAGTATGGGACGGAAAACGTCATCATATCGGATGTGATTCCTGCTCCACCTGATCTGAGCAGATTCAGGAGTTCTCGTATTGATGTTTCCAACGGCGAATCTATCATCCATGCGATTGATGAATTCCACGTTGATTCAATCTTCCATCTTGCTGCAATCCTCTCGGCTAACGGGGAAAAAAATCCCCAGAAAGCCTTTCAGATCAACCTGCTTGGCACATATAATGTTCTGGAAGCTGGTCTGAAGAAAAAGCTTTCAAAGATAATGATTCCCAGCACCATTGGAGTCTTCGGAAAAGAAACTCCGAGGAGAGATGTTCCTGTGGATACCGTAACAAAGCCGAGAACCATGTACGGAGTCACAAAGGTGGCGACGGAGATACTTGGCAGTTATTATTTCTACAGATTCGGGCTTGACGTCAGAGGATTAAGGTTTCCTGGACTCATAAGCTATTCCGCAATGCCGGGGGGAGGGACCACCGACTATTCTGTCGAAATGTTTCACTATGCAATTGCTGATAAGAAGTATACGTGCTTCCTTCGGGAGGATACCATGCTCCCCATGATGTACATGCCTGACGCAATAAACGCCTTTTTGCAGCTTTATGAAGCCGATATTTCCAAGCTGACCCACCATACTGATTATAATATATCTGCGTTCAGTTTCACGCCGAAGGACCTTGAAAATGCCATACAGAAAAGGATACCTGAATTCGCTGTGGAATATGCTCCTGATTTCAGGCAGTCCATTGCTGACAGCTGGCCAGAGACTATAGATCACTCTGAGGCTTCAAAAGACTGGGGATTCAGCTTCAAGTATGATTTGGAAAAAATGGTTGACGATATGATCACCAATCTCAGAAAACTCAAGAGAGTTGAGATAAAAAATCAGGCGTGAATGCCATTTGTTTGGAATTATCAATTTTGCCCACAGCGATCCATTTTACCTCGCTCTGAACGACCGATACTCCTTCATGAGATACGGTCCGCGCGATATACTTTCAAAGATTCTTTCCGGTGTTCTTGACGGGGGGATGGTCTCGCTGGTTTCCTACCTGCAGCATACTGATCAACTGACGCTGATGGAGTCCGCGACTATCAGTTCTAAATCTGCCACCATCTCTACCATTCTTGTTTCAAGGGAGGAAGATTTGAGGGATAATATTCACATTGCTGTAACGGCACACACTGAAACCACAGTGTTTTACGCCAGGGAGGTCTTGAAAAAAATGGGTATCAGGGCCGAATTTCACGTATCAGATAAAACGTATGCGGAGGAACTGCTGGAGGAAGAAGAATATGCGCTCGTGATAGGAGATGAGGCTCTCAAGGCATACAGACCTGGAATCAGAGTTCTTCTTGACATCGGCCACGAATTTTCAAAATTGTTTCACATGCCTCCGGTTTATGCAGTGACCGTATGCTCCAAAGGCGCAGATTGCAAGGATTACGCGAATACAATATCCAGAGCAATTAAGAAATACCGATCTCTTGTGAAACCGACGATAGATCTCACCGCATTCAGGCTTTCGCTGAATCCTGCAGTTGTTGAGGCTTACTTTAATACGATAGATTACACTTTTGACATTTCAAAGAAGAGAACCATAGAATTTGTATCCAGTAAAATCAATGAAATGCCTTCCAG
>JAJYZU010000109.1 GCA_021799755.1 Thermoplasmata archaeon | reverse complement strand
GCAAGGTACATAGAAAATCTTGCTGAGAAAGTGAAGAACGATCTCATACATGGAATAGTGGATATCAGGGACGAAAGTGACAGGGATGGGATAAGGGTGGTCCTGAAGCTCAGGGATGAATCTTCAAAGAATCTCATACTGAATCAGCTGTATGAGATGACAGAACTTGAGAAAACCGTGAGCATAATCAACCTGGTTCTTGTGGACAACCAGCCAAAAACTGTCAATATCAAGCAGCTTATTGAAATATTCATCGAACACAGATTGAACATCATACTGAAAAGATCTGAGTTTGATTTGAAAAAGAGCAGGGAAAGGGAGCACATCCTGCAGGGTCTCTTTACTGCCGTTTCAAACCTTGATCGTGTAATACAAATAATAAGATCAAGCAGGGAACCTAAGGACGCAAGATCCATGCTTATTACAGAAATGAGCCTTTCTGAAATCCAGGCAGATGCAATCCTTGACATGAGGCTGCAGCGGCTTACCGGTCAGGAAATATCAAAGATAAAGGAAGATCTTGATAACATTAGAAAAAAGATAGAGGACCTTCTGAAAATCGTTTCAGACGAGAAAGAAAGAAGAAAGATACTTGTTACAGAAATGGATGAGCTGGTTTCGAAATATGGTGATGACAGGAGATCGAAGGTTATAGAGGGAGAGATAACGCGAAGATCTATGGAGGAACTGATTCCGAAGGAGGACTGTGTTATCATATTGACTGAGAAGGGTATTGTGAAAAGGGTGCCGCTTGAGGAATACAGGGCACAGAGAAGGGGAGGAAAAGGCATCATTACATCCACCTGGAAGGAGGATGTGATCAGGTCAGCGGTGTCTGGAAATTCACATGATGACATACTGTATTTCACTGATCTTGGCAGGGTGTTTGCAGGGAAAGTATACGAAATTGAAAAGAGGGCCAGAACAAGTAATGGAATTTCAGTTCAGTCTTTCCTGAAGCTGCAGGACAAAGAGACAGTCAGGCAGATAATGATTCCGTCATTCTCAGAAGGTTCACATATATTCATTGCAACAAAGGCAGGCTACATCAAGAAGATTGATTCCGATCAGCTGCAGAACATCAGAAGTACAGGAATAAGGATCGTCACTCTGGAAGAAGGCGACACCGTTGTAGCGATTGAGGTCATACATGAAGGGGAGAGGATTGCAGTCGTTTCTGAGGATGCAAAGATTGCCACATTCGACCCCATCCATGTAAGATCTATGGGTAGACAGGCGAGAGGGGTCAGGTCGATGCGCTTGCCGAGGGGCAGATCTGTCCTGACGGCATTCGCCGTATCCGACCACGATTATATCATGAGCGTTTCAGAGAAGGGTATTGGCAAAAGGACCAGGTCAAGCGAGTTTCCTATTCACAACCGCGGAACCTCAGGCGTTTTCATATTCAGGGAAAACAGGAGAACTGGCAAGCTTGTATCAGCTATTTCTGTTAGGGAGGACGATGAGGTTCTAATATTGACCAGGGGTGAAAAATCTATAAGGATTGCAGTCAAGGATATCAGGGAGATATCACGGGTCACAAGCGGTGTCAAGCTTGTCGATCTTGACGACGATGACATAGTGGTTTCCGTGACAAGGATATGATTGATTCTGTCAGATAATTCCACAAGATTGATCAATCTTCGTTAACGGGATTGAAATCTTTATGGATGTTTCGGAGGATTAATGCAATATTTAATTTTAACTCTTCTTCATAAAGTATTTACATGCTGCTGTAATTGCAAATAAATTCATGGTAACTATTGCAAATTTCGACCGTTTCCTGATGGGATTCACCCTGGCTTCGCATATCCTTATTGTTACCATGAGCATAGGTTTCAGCATTCTCATATCTATTGCCGAATTTCTTGCAATCAGGTGGAAAGATCCATACTATGAGGCAATGGCGAGGAGGTTTACCAAGGCGTTTGTAATTTTCTTTGCCGTCGGGACTGCAAGTGGTACCGTACTTGCGGTGGAACTTTTTGCACTGTGGCCGAGTTTCATGGTGGTTGTTGGCAAGGTTGATATTCTCCCGTTTTACTATGAAGTGTTTGCTTTCCTTCTTGAATCAATTTCACTGGCTCTTTATTTCTATTACTGGGATGCTTTTAAAAACAGGTACAAACACTGGTCCCTGTCTGTAATGGTTGCAGTTGGTACAGTTATGTCTGCAGTTTTCATAACGCTGATAAATGCATGGATGAATACCCCAACGGGATTCAACATACCGTATTACCTGAAGACAGGGATCCTTACAGACATAAACCCAATTGCCGCAGTTCTTTCCCCGTCAGGATTCTACGAGGATGCACATGTAGTCACAGCAACGATCGCCGCTGGCGTTTTCCTTATCGGGACATATCTTGCATACAGCTTCATGAAGGCAAAAACAGAGGACGGAAGGATTCTTTACAGAAAGGGACTCAATTTAGTTGCAATTGTTGGCCTGATATCCATTGCACTTGCCGGGATATCAGGGAGTTTGAATGCTTCCCTTCTCATTACTCTTCAGCCGCTGAAATATGCTGCAATGGAACTCAACCTGCACAGCTCAACCTCGGCGGCTGAAACAATCGGTGGGATATACTCTTCCGGAAGGATCCTCTATTATCTTTCAATACCTCATTTGCAGAGCCTGCTTGCATTCCCTCTTACACTTGGAAAAGGGACTGTTCCTGGCCTGGACCAGTTTCCAACAAACTTATGGCCGCCGTTATTCATTCACCTGACTTTCGACACAATGGTAGGAGGCGGTTTCCTGGTGGGTCTTTTTGCACTCTACCTGGCATGGAGGCTTATAAGAAGGAGATCCATAACAACAACCATTCCACTTTACGGAATGATTGTATCCGGACTGCTTCTCGTGCTTGTATACGATAGCGGATGGGTCACTGATGAAGTTGGGAGGCAGCCGTGGATTATATATAACGTTATGACGGTACAGTCTGCTGCCAATACATCTCCGTCAATCATTCCACTAGGCATTGGCATAATTGTGTTCTATTTCCTTGTGGTACCATTCTGTTTCTATTTTTCATATAAAATTCTGAAAAATGAGGCTGTCCAGACAGAAGTGGAGAGGGCAAGGGGGTCAAAATGGTTCAATCGATAGACATTGAAGTCTTGTTGAATCTCATGATTTTCTCAATGTTTTTCACCGTTGCCTCTACTGAGCTTATGGCAGCATCCGCCATACTTTTCAAGTATAATGAAAGCAAGAAAAAGGTATTCAGTTTCCTTCTACCAATCTGGGAAATAACAGGGACATTTTTTGTATTCTACGTTGTCAACCTTGAGGGAATGGCACCGGATATTCTTCCCCTGCTGGCATATTCATTTATAAGTTACATCCTGATTTTCCTTATACTCTATGTTTTGAGAAACACCGTGATAATTACCGCAGAGAATATATGGAAGAATGCCAAAATTAACAGGAGATTCCTTTACTCCGCCTACGCAGTTGTCACCTTTGTACTTGGTGCCATGATAGTAATGATATATACTGCATTTCTGGGGGGACATGGGCTCAACATAAAAACAGAAACATTCAGCCTGGCACCGTTTATATCTTTTCTTCCTGATGACGGATTCATAATCGGTATAGCAGTACTGTTTTTTGGACTCGCAGCCATTTTTTATGGCCTGAACGTGAACCGTTTTCTGCCCCTCATTGTTACAATTATAGGCATGCTCATTTCTGGAACTTCAGTTCTTGAACTTGGTGATACCAGCAACACGACCCTTTTCATTATTCCCGCGGTTTTTACATTATTGATTCCTCTGCTTTGGATTTTCCCGCAAACAAAGCACTTTATTGAGAAAAAACTTGTATTTCAGGGCTTACTTGCTATTTCCGTGTTCTTTTTGGCCTATTCGCAGTATCCTTACCTGCTGGGTAAGACGCTTCTGATTACATCGGTTCTAAACAATACTGCAATGCAGACCCAGATGTTTTATGCAACCATAATTGGCGGCGTTATCCTGCTTATCCTGACTTACTTTTTCTATGACGTATATATCGGAAGCAATGAAAGTAAAACTCATGAATCTAAGGGGAATTTGGAAGACTGATCCGTGGCTTTTTCGCGAGATGATTTAAAAAGATATTTTAAAGAATTGATCAAATTATATGAGAATATGACTAGAATTCTTTAAGCATTATCTCGAGAGATTTCTGTAAAAGTTCTGGAGGTAATTTACCTCTTGTATAGTATGAATATGTATCAAATCCCCATTTCATCAAGTGGGCTATGGGCCCATTCAGTGTTCTGTCAATATTACCGCCGTAAAGTGTATCGGATAGAATCAATGT
>JAJYZU010000108.1 GCA_021799755.1 Thermoplasmata archaeon | reverse complement strand
TCAGGGATGCCGCATTGAATTCAACCTCATTGGCCAGGATTCTGGCCCTGAATCTGTCTCCCACCACTCCCTGTATGAATCGCAACGGAAGATTATAGCCCTCGGGGGATGCTGCACCTACCAGATCAGACGGAGCATTCCATATGCTGTCCCATTTCCCCTCTTTAAATGATGATATGCAGATATCGAGGTATTCCATCGCCTTCGGCGGTGTCCTTTTATTGCCAGCCTGGAAGAGATCGAGCCTGTGGATCAGAGATCCGGTCGAAAGCACGCACAGATTATTTTTTATGGACTGGGATCGCATCTGCCTGCCGATCGCGATATGCGCCTGGTATCCCAGATCGGGACATATTGACAGCGGCACGGTCGGGACATCCGCATCCTTGAAAATGTGAAAGAGCGGGGACCACGCCCCATGGTCGAGCCCCCAGTTCCCGGCCTGGCCGATCCTGATCCCGGTATCCTTTCCCAGATTTATTATCTGTTCTGCTAGCTGAGGATCGCCGGGAGGCTCGTATCTGGCCTCATAGAATTCCTGAGGAAATCCGTAGAAATCAAAGATCTGCCTGAGTCTTTCCGTTCCGACGACACCGAAAGATCCTGATGTCTGAAAATGAGGCGTCATTATCACCACCGCATCAATTTTGCCTGCAATTTCTTTCCCAAGGGATCTCAGTGCAGCGATTGTGTCCTTATGATCCACCCCCAGGTCACCGATCAGTGTCGGGGTGTTCGGCATGAAAGCAACAGCTTCTATCACATTCACACAATTTTCTCCCCGTAATAATCTTTCCTCCCCGATCGGTTCTGGCCGGTTTATCCGTGCCCGGGAATTGCCAGATAACGTATGAAATCACAATCTTCCACTGGGTGAGGGCGCACATTTCAATTCCTCTCTGTTTTATGCGTAGAACATTTTTATTATCTTGAAAGATGTTGATTGTATGACGCAAGGACACAGATCCTGGGTGACCTCACATACTGAATGCCCAAACTGCCATTTCAGGTTCAACTTCAGGCACTCCAAATGGGGATCTGTGAGCGCAGTCAGGTACGGATCAACGTGGACCTTCACATGCCCCAACTGCCATCAGAAGGTGCCATTCCTCCTGAAAAAAGGAACAGATCCTGAACTGGTTACAATAGATGATCAGAGCTTCAGGACCTTCTTCCTGATGACCTTTGCCGGAAGCATAACCCTGGGGGTGGCTGTAATGGCAATCTATTTTGCATCATCTGAAGATGCAAATTCAGCTTTTTTCCTTGCCGGTTTCATCACAACCATTGCATCATTCGCCGTATACATGATGTGGGTCGCAGCAATCGGCCGTTCCGCAGCAAAAACAAACATCAGGAAACCGGAATAGATCGATTTGGAACTGATCGTTCCGGATATGTGAAAGACCCCGGTGAAACGAAATGACCTTTCAGGAATAATTCCTTTTTTTGAGTTTTTGATGAGAAAACTTAATGCTTAAACAGGGTATGATACGTTTAAATGCGTCTGTACTCCGGGACTTCCAACCAGTTCTTCGAAGACACTACGTTTAACAAGATAGCCGACAAGTTGAAAAGCACTTTCTTCGAGCATTTTCATTATTATCCTAACAATGCGGAAGTGGCTTCCTGGCAAAATTCCCTCAGGGCTGTTTCCATGGTCTTCCAGCATGCAAATCTGTTTGATCATGGAATAATACTGGAGTACCAGCTACCCCAGTCCTCCAAAAGGCTTGACTGCCTCATCTGTGGCAGGAATGCTAAGCTGAAGGATAATGCTGTTATCATTGAACTGAAACAGTGGGAGAATACCCGGCCTTCCAGGGGAGAACGGGAATTGACCACATGGGTGGGCGGTGCCTTGAGGGATGTGCTGCACCCGTCTGTTCAGGTTGGACAGTACAAGCAGTATCTGCAGGATTATCATACTGCCTTCTATGAAGGAAATTCCCCGATCATTCTGAACGCGTGTTCATATCTTCACAATTATCCCCGTATCCCGGATGACGAGATCTATGCTGACAAATTCAGGGATTACCTTGCAAATTTTCCACTCTTCACAAAGGATGACGTGAAAATTCTCTCCGATTTCCTGATCGGGAACCTGTCCGGTGGGGATGGTGTTGAAGTTTTAAGGCGTATTGAAGAGAGCAAGTTACGCCCAGGCAAGAAACTTATGGATCATATTGCAAACGTCATTGCCGGTTTGAAAGATTACACGCTTCTGGACGAACAGCTGGTGGTTTATGACATGGTAAAGAATGCCGTCAATGAAGGCTTCTTGAATGCGAAAAAGACCGTGATCATTATCGAAGGCGGACCGGGGACCGGGAAATCCGTCATAGCTATGAACCTGATGGGCGATCTGTCCAGAGAGCATTACAACGCCCATTATGTTACCGGGTCCAGGGCCTTCACTGCCACTCTCAGGAATATTCTCGGCAGCAGAAGTACTCTTCAGGTAAAGCTGTTCAACCAGTATGGCAAGGCCGAAGAAAATGAAGTTGATGTTATAATTGCCGATGAGGCACACAGGATATGGCCCAAAGACCTGGATAGATTCAAAAAGGCGGAGGACAGAAACAGTGCACCCATTGTTGAACAACTGATAAGGGCTTCAAAGGTCTCTGTATTTTTTGTTGACAATCACCAGATAATTCGCCCGAATGAGGTGGGTACTTCCTCTTACATAGAAGAACACGCAAAAACCATGAATACTGATGTGCTTAAATTCAAGCTGGAAGCTCAGTTCCGATGCCAGGGATCTGATGCTTTCGTAAACTGGATTGACAATACACTGGAGATAGAGAAAACTGCCAACGTGATATGGTCCAGGGAAGAGGTTTTTGACTTCAGAATTTTCGGGTCCCCACAGGAACTCGAGAGAGCCATTCTCAAAAAGGCGAAAGCAGGAAAAAAGGCCAGAATGACTGCCGGTTTCTGCTGGAAATGGTCGTCGCCCAATGAGGATGGTACATTGCAACCCGATGTGGTTATCGGAGATTTCAGGAGGCCGTGGAATGCAAAATCAGACGCGCACGGGATTAAACTTGCTCATGGGATACCTGAAGAAAAATTATGGGCATATGATCCCAACGGTGTAGACCAGATTGGCTGTATCTATACTGCCCAGGGCTTTGAATTTGACTACGTTGGTGTTATATTTGGCCCCGATCTGCAGTATAACTTCGACAGACAGATATGGGAAGGACATCCGGAGAACTCCGCCGACAGTCCTGCCAGAAGGTCCGGAGGCAACTATTTGACACTCGTAAAGAACGCATACAGAGTATTGTTATCGAGGGGCATGGAGGGCTGTTACGTGTATTTTGTAGATAAGGAGACGGAGAGGTTCTTCAGGAGTAGAATGGAGAGACGGGACGATAGGCCTGATGGTGGTGAGTTGGATTTCCCATAGAGAGGCCCATTGATAATTCTACTTCACATATATGGTTAACGGCATGCGAACACTTGAAGTCTTGCCAGCGCGGTTCGTTCAGATGCGGATTCTCTTTGCATATCCTGTTTGGCAACAAAACGCGTTGATCAAAAATATCTGAGATTGCTGAAAAGGCTTTGAGCGCAAATGACTGCCCTGCCTGTTCAGTTGAAGAACATATGAGGTTAAATTTCGCAGGATACAGGACCAATCTGTTGAATTGGGTGGTGCGTTGCATCGGTTGATGGATCATTCATCACCAGAAAAGAAGTGGGATATGAACCAACTGACCAGATCAGAAAAAAATTTGAAACTTCAGTGCTGGTTGATACCGGAAGCAGGAACAATAGGGATCTTCCGGGATGGGAGATGGTGAGACGTATTTTTTACTGGTATAACGAAGAGATTCCCCTATGCCTCATGGCTGACCGATAATAGAATTCGATCTGTGAGTATTTTAACGTACTCTTCAGGGCTCATCTCGTTGTCATTCCACCACACGACATAGCAGAGGAGTGATCCAAAAAATGCCTTCTTCACCGGGGCCGGTATGGAAGTTCCTGCGAGCTCCTCCAGATTTGAAAACATTCTGTCCATCTCCTGGAAGCACATTTCCCTCAGTGAAAGTTCAATCTGCCTGTATCTCTCCTTGTTCGCAATGGTCATCAGGAGCAGATTTCTGAGGTCAGGATTCTCGTATTTCTTCAGAAAAGACACCCCGAAATCCATGAGCAGTTCATGGGCACGTCCATGCTTTCTTCCATTCACGCCGGTGATTTCCTCTACTGGAACTGACCGGAGGGCAGCTTTCTCTATGAGGCTATCCTTCCTCTTGTAATAGAAGAAGACTATGCCCTTGCTGACCCTGGCCTTCTTTGC
>JAJYZU010000107.1 GCA_021799755.1 Thermoplasmata archaeon | reverse complement strand
CGCTTGAGAGGGCCACTGCGAATGCAAGTGCTATTATTGCCACGATCCCCCTCTTCCAGTTGAGTATCTTTATCTCTCTCTTGTGCAACGGTGCAAGTGATTCCTGAGTTATGAATTCCGCTATGTCCTCATCCTTTCCTGATATCATCAGGACATCGCCGGACTGAACCGTTATTGTACGGAGCCTGCCAACTATCTTTTTTCCATAAGCTGATATGCCGAGAACAGCTATATCAAGCCGGGCGGCAGATTTAACGTTGCTTATTGGCGTTCCTATAAGCCTGGAATCCGGCATTATGAAGACCTCTGTCACACTCGACTCGTCGATGTTTGCCTCAGTGGGTGCAATCTTAAGCCCCTTTATTCCAGATATTATTGTAACTATCTCAGGCTTGACCCTGACGATCATCACATCATCTTTCCGCAGAACGCGGTTCTTCTTGCTTATCCTCCCGGGGTACACGCCAACGACCCTGACATTGTATTGGGACTCGAATTCCCCTATTGTTTTGCCCTCAACTTCACTTCCCTCCTGAACCTTCGCCTCAGTCAGGTATTCGCCGGTCTTGAATTCCTCGAGATCCGAGACAGGCTTGATCCTGTTTGGCAACAGTATCGATATGCCTATTATGACAGGAATTGCAACAATAACAATGATCAGCCCAGGGATCGAGAAGGTGAAATATGGCAGGTAAGTGTGATATTTCTGGTACCACAGATCATAAAGAATGAGGTTAGACGAGGTGCTTGCAACGGTGAACCTGCCTCCAAGAACAGCAATGAATGCGAATGGAATAAGATATTTTGTAGGGGACTTCTTCAGTTTCTCAGATAGAATATAGGCAATAGGTATCATCATCAGTGTCAGGGCAACATCGCTCATGAAACCTGACATGAGACCGATTATCAGGAAGAGTATTGCAAGCATGACGTATTCGTTCTTGAACCTCCTTGAAAGAATCTCGCCAAACTTCTCCATCACGCCTGAATCCGAAATGGTCTTGCTAATAACCATTACCATGCCTAAAAGGAACACAGGCAACGATGCGAATTCAGCCATTGCCAGGGTGGGTGTTACAAGGCCTGCTGCCACGATAACGACAACAGTGCCGATCCCGACAAGATCATACCGGATTCTATTGGTCAGAAGCAGCGCTGTTGATGCTATGAACACTATAAGAACCAGTATAACAGAGTTCATCTAGCCAATCCCCAGATCCATCAAGGCACACCTATAATTTGAAGAGTAGATTAAATTTGTTATCTCTGTTTCAAGACTGATCAATATTAATATATGTTTTAACCATGGCTCAGACTGGGTTAAATGGATACCACAAATCCAGACATCAGGAATCAGGTTGACGACAGCAGGGGTGTTCTGAAAAGATTGCAGCTTCTGATACCAGGCTTCAGGGGTTACAGGCAGCTGGAGGATCTAAGGGTTGCAGATGCCCTTCTGAGGAAGCAGGTTGCAGGAATTCTTCAGCTGTCAGAGCGAAGCATGCAGGATCTGAGATCATCTCTTGTTGCTGCCGGAGGCTATCAGTTCCTGGTACAATCAGCATCTGTCCTGTCACGATTGCAGCAATTCGAGGGCGAGCTCCTGCATTCAGAGCAGGGATATTCCGGAATCTCGCCATCAATCAGGATAGATGCGCAGAAACTCAACGCGCTTTATGAATACGACCTGGAATTCATACAGAGCGCAAATGACATCCAGAAATTATCAGATTTTTCTTCGTTAATATCACCATTCAATGAAGGTATGTTCTCAAAGCAGCTTGCCGATCTCTCTGGATCAATACAGAAGATGAAGGTTGCATGGGAGATGAGGATACAGAAGATCGAGGAGATCAAAATTACGCCTGGAGGTGCAAACTGATGTTCGGGAAGAAATCCAGCAAGATACCTTATTCAGGAGGTAGTGTCGTCGGCTCAATTACAATAGCCTGGGAGACTGAATTTAAGGAGGGGAATGTGATGTGGAAGGTCCCCCGTCTTATAAGGCTTAACGACAACATTGTCGTGAGGGAGGATGAAACAGCTGTCTTCTTCAGGGACGGTAAAGTTCTCACTTACTTCGATCAGCCAAACAGGTATGCACTGACAGATTTCAACGCACCTGTTGTGGGCAAACTGCTTAAGTTTTTCTCGGGTGTTCAGCAGCAGGCAGAGGTATACTACATACAGCGCAGGTTCCTTGATGGAAAATTTGGAAGTCCCCAACCATACCAGTTCGCAGACCCGACGTTCGGAATTGTGAACCTGAAGGTGTTCGGTGAATACAGGTGGAGGATATCAGATCCTGAAAACTTCATCAACCAGTTTGTCGGTACTTTCAATGTCGAAACTTCCGACGAGGTTGACGCAAGATTGAGGGATCAGATCGTGATACTGACATATACAGCTCTCGGACAGATGAAAGACAAGGGCCTTAAGATAACTGATATACCTGCAAATCTTACAACGATAGAGCAGATAATACTAGCGCAGGCGCCTGACAGTTTCAGGCAATACGGTGTTGAGATAAACAAGATACAGGGTCTCAATATATCACTTCCTGACGATGTCCAGAAGGCAATAGACACAAGATCAAACATGTCTGTCCTCGGGGTCAACTATATCCAGTACCAGGCTGGACAGGCAATGGTTGATGCAGCCAAGAACCAGAACGGAGTGGCCGGTGCAGGCGCAGGTATTGGAATCGGCCTTGGTGCGGGGGCAGGTATGGGTTATGGCATGTCCGGGCAGATGATGTCAGGGATGCAACAGCAGCCAACAAAATCCTGTCCAAAATGCGGATCTATGGTGCCGGCCAATGCAACATTCTGTCCCAACTGTGGGGCTCCAATGCAGAGTGCAACTATTACATGCCCGAAATGCGGAACATCCATGCCTGCCGGTACAAAATTCTGCCCCAACTGCGGAAATAATATGACTGCACCAGCCACAAAGAAATGTCCGGGATGCGGAGCGGAAGTATCTTCTACGGCGAAGTTTTGCCCTAACTGCGGAAAGCAACTTTAGGTGAAAGTATGTATTGTAACAGATGCGGTGCACAGATACCGGACGACTCGGTTTATTGCCCGAAGTGCGGATCCAGGCAGGAAACAGTTTCATCTGGAAATTCTTCTCAGGCGCAGAATGCCCAGGCAACAGTCCAGCAGCAGTCAGGTGTTCTTGCCTCGGCCGATGTAACGGAACTCAAATGCCCCGGATGCGGAGCTCCTTTAAAACCGCAGATAGGTGAAATGATAATCACATGCGAATATTGCGGTGCAAGTATTTCCCTGGCAAATGAAGGCTGGAAGAATATAGAATCCAATACAATGCTGCCTCTTAAGTTTGCAGATGAGAACCAGGTGATGATTCTTGTCAAGAATCACATGGATCATGGTATCCTGAAACATCATCTTGAGGAAAAGTCCAAGAGCGAGGGTGTTGTTCTCTCACTGGTCCCTTACTGGATCGTGCCTGCTTCAGCCAGGACAAAGTATACAGCTGTTGATACGGGCGCCGAGATTGGAAAAGTGGCTGGGACTGCAGTTCTAGCTGGCCTGCTTGGTGGAGCCCTTGGCGGAGGCAGAGGTGGATTCGGAGGCGGCTATGGCGGCGGGATGATGGGAGGCATGCTCATGGGAGGAATGATGATGGGCGGCATGGGTGGAGGTGGCGGAAGCCTGAGATCCTATACACTGGATAAAAACTACAATTATCCTGTCGTAGCGGTGAAAGGTCTGACAGAATACCAGCCAAGGAATTATGCATTCCAGTTAACAGATCGGGTACCTTTTGATATCACAAAGGTACCGAAGGGCATAAAGGTCCTGAATGGCGATATAGGAGAAGACTCGGCAAGGAACGATGCAAAGACCAATGTTGACCAGCTCCAGTCTGCCCTGGCGCATTCAACGCATCATTCTATCAGGAACATATCGACGGATGTGGATGTTTCACAACCAGAGCTTCTTCACGTTCCGATCTGGTTTGCAAAGTTCGATGACAAGGGAAAGAAGATAGCGCTCGTTCTTGACGGACATTCCGGTGCATTCATAAACAGCATCGGGCTTGACTGATTCCATAATAAAAAAATTGTTTATCGAATCCAGGTCTCACCATATTTTTATCGTTTCATACTTTTTGTATTCCGATGTCTTATAATCTCCAAAGACAGAATCGAATTTTTCATGCACCCTGGATGGCAGTTCCGCTCTCAGCCTATCCGGGGAGTGCGGATCATTGGATACCTGCATTTTAAGCATCTCGTCCCTTATTATTGAGCGCCAGCCCTGTGCCCATCCCATGAAAAACCGTTGTTC
>JAJYZU010000106.1 GCA_021799755.1 Thermoplasmata archaeon | reverse complement strand
GCCATGGCAAAGAGTCCAGTAAAGTTTGAAAGAAAAACGTTCCTGATGCGGAGCAGCTTCATGCTTATGAATGGAGACCTGACCTTTGATTCAACGATAACAAAAGCCACTATCAGGATCACTGAAAGCGCAAATAAAAGCAGGATTCGGGTGGAATACCATCCCCAGTATTCTCCCTCGGAAAGTCCGAGAATAAGGGATACCACGCCTCCACCAAGGGCTGCCACCCCCAGAAAATCGATCTTCTCGTGCTTTCTCTCCGAGTTGTCCCTGAGCATTATGATTGATAGGGCAAAGAGGGTGAATGCCACGGGAATGGCGGAATGGTAGGACCACTGCCATCCAAAGTTCTGGGTAATCCATGCTCCGAGAACAAGCCCAATTGCAGCACCTCCGGCAAAGGTAGAACTCAGTATTCCCTGTGCCAGCGGAAGCTCGCTCTTTGGAACCTGATCATTCAGCAGGGCAAAAGCGACGGGAAACATGCCCATTCCCACGCCCTGAATCGCTCTTATCGCTATGAATTCACCAAGTGTGGTCGCAAATCCCCCAAATGAGATTGCAACTGCATAGACAAGTGACAGAGCCACAAATATCCTCTTCTTACCAACTATATCAGCAAGCCTTCCGAAGATGGCTGCGGATACGGTTCCGGATATTATATATGCAGTGATGACCCAGGACAGATTATCATAGTTTGTGTGGAAGAAGTTCTCAAGGATCGGAATGGCAGGAGTGATCATGGTTTCCACATAAGTGACCAGTATTCCCATGAAAGCCATTATTCCTATTGTGAGTCCTGCATGTCTGGAGAATGATGCCATTATCTTTCCATCCTGAAGGACTTTTTGGAATAATATACTATCCTAACTCTTGCAGATACATAAGTGGAGAGCTTGCCTTTCCTATGATTTAAGTTTGGTACTGATGCCGCAGAAAGTTATCTTATTTGTTTCAGACACCTATAATGGTATTAGAATTTTGTCTAGTGTAAAATCACTACATAAAGGCTTTAAACAAACACGAAATATTTACAAATGTCGTTGAGGTCTGTGCTGATCAGACCCAGCAATAAGACAGGCAGCGTTTACTTGACTAAATTTGGATTTTTGCCTGCCCCATTGGGTCTGCTTGCACTCGCTGGAGAACTCAAGAGAATTGAGGACAGTACAGTGAAGATCATAGACATGGAAGGGGACAACCTAACCCTTGATAATGCGGTGAAAATGGCAGTGGATTTTGATCCTGACATTGTCGGTATCACGCTTCATGCAACCGCTGCTCACGCTAATGCCGGTTATATTGCAAGGATGATAAAGAAGGCCAGCCCGAATACAGTCCTGGTTGCTGGCGGGCATCACGCAACATTTCTTCCAAAGGAGATACTGTCTGCAGGTTTTGATATATCTGTTCTTGGCGAAGGCGACGAAACAATGTACGAGATCGGTCTGGCGGTCAAGGACCGAACCCCATTCGATGATATAGGCGGCATAGTATTCAGGAAGGGAGACAAGATAGTCAGGACGCATGCGAGGAAACTTATCGCGGATCTTGACACGCTCCCCATGCCTCCAATGGAACTGCTGGACAGCAGCAAGTATACGTTCAAGGTTTTTGGTGATAACGAGAAGGTCATGTGTCTGGAAACAGCCCGCGGTTGTCCTTATGCATGCGATTTCTGTTCCGTCACGCCGACATGGGGAAATAAGTGGCGGGACAAGTCCAACGACAGGATACTTCAGGAGATGAGGCTTGCAAAATCATTTGGATATAACTGGATTTTCTTCACAGATGATATTTTTGTCGTGTATCCGAACATCAAACAGCGCAGGCTGCTGTTCCAGAGGATGATTGACGAGAACATTGACATGAAGTGGATAGTCCAGATGAGGGCGGATGTGACATCCAAAAATCCCGATGTGATCGCTGGAGCTTCAAAGGCAGGAATGAGGATATCTTTTCTCGGAGTAGAGTCAGGAAGCGAGGAAATCCTGAAGAAGATGCACAAGGGGGAATTCACGCCGCAATCAATGGAAGCCATAAAAATTCTCAACCAAAACGGGGTTATCACGCTTGTTGGCATGATGATTGGGGCGCCCTATGAAAGGTACAGGGACATAATCTCGACGGTCAGGTTCTCCAGGCAGCTTGCAATGGCCGGGGCTGATGCCATACAGTTCTCCATCTACACGCCTCTTCCGGGCACGAGAGTTTTTGATGATGCCCTGCGGAACAAGACGCTCTTTACGATGGATTGGGACAGATTTGACATACTGACCCCTACAATGAAGACAAAGGTCGGCCCTGTCGCAGACCAGATAGCTCAATTCTACGCCAATTACAGCTTCTACATATACAAGTACATAATGGGAAAGATCAAAAAGGTGAACATGAAGGACTTCAAGCAGAATCTGGTCGATAACGCATCCAGGTTTATCCTTAAGATGATGCCACAGTATATCCGGGATTTCTTCACATGGCCGAGGCAGCTTTTTGAAACATACAATCTCTATTCATATGGAAAGAAGCACGGGTTGAGTGATCCGGCGAGGTTGAAAGAGGTTCTGGAAACTTCAAACAAGATTGTATATGACCTTGGAGACAGCAAGAATCCGTATTTCATGATCAAGGAATCACGCTGATTCCAAAATCATGAATTTGTGATTCTGTTACTGCAGGATAATTCTTGCATCCACCGCTATGCAATCGTCATCATATACGGTGAGCGGGTTTATGTCTATCTCCTTGATTTGTGGATGGTTGTAGGCGAGGAAACTGACACGCCTGATGGTGTCGATGACGCATTCCATATCAAGATCCTTTCTGCCCCTGGTTCCTTTAAATAGCCTCCCCACAAGCGTTTCAGAAATCATTGTCCTTGCGTCGAAGGAGTTCACTGGAGCAACCCTGAATGTGACATCGCCTATGGCTTCCACGTTGGTGCCCCCCATTCCGAACATTATGGAAGGGCCGAAAGACGGATCCTTTGCGGTGCCTATTATGGTTTCAAGCCCAGGTTTCAGCATCTCTTCGACAACGACGCCATCAATCTTTGCATCCGGGGCTTTCTGTGTCACGTTCTGGATCATGTCTATGTATGCATTCTTAAGCTCAGTCTCATTCTTGATTCCAAGTATCACGCCTCCGACATCGAATTTGTGTGATACCTGAGCGCTCTGTATTTTAAGCACAACGGGGTACTTGAAATCCTTTGCAGCCTTCAGGAGATCGTCCAGGCTGGCTGCAAATTTGCTCCTGTTTATGTGTATGCCGTAGAGATTGAAAATTTCCTTCGACTCGAGCTCTGAGATCAGTTTTTCTCCCAGTTGTGCCTTGTTCTCAAGAATTTTGCTGACCTCTTCTTTATGCATCCCGGAAGGCTCGTTCTCAGCTTTCTGGTTTTCGTTGAGAATCTCATGTTTCCTGAGGGTTGATATGGCCATGACTGCCTTCTCAGGCGATGGATATGTGGGGATTTCGTTTTTCTGGAGCCATTCAAGTGCCCGCTGGGTGGCCTCGCCGCCAACAAGTCCAACACATATGGGCTTGCTGGTCTGTGCCTCCATCTTACCCTTGAGTATGGATTTGGCCGCTATCTGCGGATCGAGATTTGAAACCTCGCAGTAAAGGACAACAACTCCGTCCACGCCCGGATCCTTGAGGACATTGGTGATGACATCCTGATACGTGTTTCCAGTTGCCATCGCACTCATATCTATTGGATTCTTGGTGCTGGCAAAGGAAGGCATAAACTTTGCTATCTTGTTCCTAAGTTCATCGGATGGAGTTTCTATGGGTATTCCATAGATCTCGCTTGCGTCCGTTGCAAGAACACCTATGCCTCCGCCATTGGTGATTATTACAAGGTTCGGTCCCTTCATTGTGGGCTGCAGTGACAGCGCAAGTGACATGTCAAAAAGGTCGTCTATGGTCTCTGCTCTCAATATTCCGGCCTGCTTCATTGCTCCATCATAAACCTTGTCAGATCCGGCCAGCGATCCCGTGTGTGAGCTTGCCGCTACAGATCCATGCTTTGATTTTCCAGCCTTAAGCATGACTATGGGTTTTGTGGACTTTCTGGCGACATCCAGAAATCTTCTACCATCCTTTGTTCCCTCCATATAGAGGGTCATGCATGAGACGTTGTCGTCATCCTCCATGTAGGTGAGTGCATCGGAAAAATCAAGGTCTGCCATGTTTCCTATGCTGACAAGATAACTCATTCCGATTCTGTCCACCCATGTCTTTGAATCCAGCGCTATGATCATGGCCCCGCTCTGGGAGACCATTCCGATCTTTCCGGGATAAGGCAGATATGGTGCGAAAGATGC
>JAJYZU010000105.1 GCA_021799755.1 Thermoplasmata archaeon | reverse complement strand
ATCACGGTGTCCATGATCTTCCTGGCCTCATTTCGTCCTATTCCTGCCTCAACCATGGATTCCACTGCAACCTCAGGGCCTGCCTTCGATGACCTGTCGATGATATTCATCACCTGCAACGGATCACCCGCTCCAGTTCCTGAGATGAGTGCATTCATGATCTTCCTGCTGTTGATCTTGATGACGTATTCGCCTGAAAACCCGTAGGCATCGAGTATTGATGCTGCGAGACCTATAATCTCGCTGTCAGCCTCAGGCGTGTCGACGCCAAAAAGATCCGCATTGTACTGGTAGAATTCCCTGAGTCTGCCTGACTGCGGTTCCTCATATCTCCAGTATTTCCCAAAACTGAACCATCTCACTGGCCGTGGGATTTCCTTCCTGGATGTAAGCATCCTGACAACGGAAGGAGTCGCTTCTGGAATCAGTGTGACCTCCCTTCCGCCCCTGTCCCTGAATGAAAATGTCTGACCGACCAGTTCTTCACCCGATTTGAGCCTGTAAAGGTCCATGGACTCAAGACTCGGGAAATCTATCTTCTCGTAGCCAAACCTGAGCGACATGTCCTCCGCAGTGCGGAAAATCTTCTCCCTGTTAATCATTTCCTCTGGATAAATATCCCTGAAGCCTCTCAGCCTTTCCATCTTCCTCCGATTTCACTTACCCTTATTTATCTTTACCGCTGCCCTGAGAATTCTTTTTCCGTACCTGTTGAGATCGAAGTGCGAATACGATGCCATCGTGTTGTACCTGTTCATTGTATCATAACCGTTTATCCCGGTTCCGAGAATGTTTTTCATGGTCATCTTTTCACTCGTGTCGAGAATGCTATAGTGGAATTCATGCCCATACGCTCTCTCCCCCTTCCTGAAAAGCAGGTTGTCACTGATTGCCTGAAGACTCGTATATGCTATCTTGACCCTATCAGACCATTTCACTTCCCCGCGAAACACCGAGGCCATCCTGTATCTCTTTCCCCTCATTTCGATGGAGTCCTGCAGATACATCAGGCCGCCACACTCCGCTATGATTACCTTTCCGTTCTCTGCTGAAGACCTTATGAATTCCATTGATCTGCTGTTCCGCTGCAGTTCTTCCGCATAAACCTCCGGATATCCTCCACCCAGGTAAATTATGTCGGGAGATTCTGGCACCTCATTTCCCAACGGCGAAAAATGCTCCACACTGCCAATTCCCGAAAGGAAGTCAATGCTCGATCTGTAGTAAAAGCTGAAAGCTCTGTCGTTTGCGATCGCGACCCTTAATTTTTTTGGGAATTTTTCCTGTGAAACGGATTTCTGGACATGTAAATCACCCGCCTTTTCCATAATGTAATCAAGATCAAGGTAATGCAGAACCTTCCCTGCCTTCTCTCTGATCACGGCCGGATCGAGATCGTTTCTCAGACCGAGGTGCCTTTCCTCCATTGCCAGCGATGGATCATGAGGGATCTCCCCAACAATCCTGATCCCGTGCCTGATGAATTCCTTGCTGACCATCCTTAGGTGCCCCTCGGAATAATAATTGTTAAGAACCACACCGATCGACAGTGGGGAAAGAAAACCTCTGGCGGCATAGTATGCCGACTCCGCCATCCTGGAAACGTCCATCACCAGCAGATATGGTATCTTGAGGCGCCTCAGGTAATAATAGGTGCTCACATCCATGGGAGAACCTGAATCGTGAAGACCCATCACTCCCTCGAATATGCCCCATTCATATTTTTCCGATATATCCCCGAGGTATTTCATGTAGTTCCTGCCCTGAACCCACCTGTCCATATTCAGCGCAGTCACTCCTGAAACTGATGACAGTATTGACGGGTCCAGATAGTCGGGTCCGATCTTGATCGGAATCGAGCTTGGGAGCCCCTGAAGAAGGGCAGCAGAGACTGTGGTTTTCCCTGATCCTGTCACGGGCGATGCAACACCTATGGTTCGCATTCATCACCGAAAGCACTGAATGCTTTTATGCATATCGGCTTCTGTTACTCCAGCCCATGAATATATTTTTCCCTCTGTTTTAATGGTTTCCTCTTTTTGCGGGATGTCTGATTTGATCTGTGTTTTTACGTCTTTGCTGTAAGTTTTCTGGACTATATAGAACATATTAGTCTATAGGTTTATAACTCAAAGAATAATACATATTAGTTAACATGACAGACCAATCATATATTCAGACACTAAGAGACACGGGATTGAAAGTCACTCCTCAGAGACTAAGTGTGATGAGGATAGTTCTGGAAAAGCCAGGCCATTTCAAGGTGGAGGATGTTTACAGAAGGATCAAGGTAAGCGAACCAACAATCACTCTGGCAACAGTTTACAACATCTTCAAGGCAATGACGGACAAGGGGATACTGAAATCCTTTGAGCTCGACGGGGCAACCTGGTTTGAGAATAACACCGAAGTGCACGCAAACCTTTCCTGCGAGAACTGCGGGAAGATTGAGGATATAGAAATACCTGAAATAGGGCAGCTAATCCAGAAGCTCTCCAACGGAAATTACACGGTCAGAAGCGCAAGCATAGTCCTGAAGGGTCTCTGCTCGGAATGCACTGCAGAACTTTCCGCAAAGTAGTTCTAGGGTTTTTTATACATAGAAACATTATTTTATTGAGTCCCGGGTCTGCTTACCCGGACCGATTTTATTTATCGTTTTGACTTAGAAACACTGTCTGCCTTGATCCCGTTGAGCAGCATTTTCCTGACATTCATGGTACATGAAGAAATTGAAGGTATGTGAATGCTGTTTATTTGTTATTTGTTTCTTCCTTCAGGTGATCGCCAAGCCTCATGGGGTTCATGTTGGAAAAGAAACTGAACAGCTCGTGAATTGTTGTCTGCTTTAAAATCAGTGCTACAGCAAAGAATATCAGCGCAGCAATAATTGATACCGGAAGAAGGATTATGAACGAATATGGTTGGATTCTGGTCAGTACCAGCAGAATGAATGCACCTTCCACGACAGCCGGAAGGAGCAGTATCGGATTCCTGCTCCTGAAGCCGAGCTTTATCTCCCTGTTCAGATATATTCTGTAAGCGACATTTGAGAATACTGTTGCCGAAAGAGTGCTCACTCCTGCTCCGACCACACCCAGTGAGAGACTTCTGTAGCCGAATAAGGAACTGGGCACCAGTATCAGGTTAAGCGCTATGTTCATGAGCAGCGATGTCAGGGTAATCTTTGCGATTATACTGGTCTTCCCCAGCGCAATTATAGCCGAATAAAACGGCTGCATGGAAACATAGAAAAGTGCATTTATTGCCAGCAGCGGAAGGAGTAGGGAATACTCGCTGTAGTAACCGTTGAAAAGGTTGAGTATGTATTTTGAAAGGAAAATGGTCACCACAATGAACGGCAGCATGAACAGAGTAATGAAGCGCTCATAGTCGTTGATAGATTTCCCCAGTACCTCATCGTCCCTCTTCCTGGCATACTTTGCCATCAGTGGAATGAAGAAGACTGATATTGCGACGGAAAAGTTGAGGATCACCTGAATGAGCCTCTGATTGAGATAGTATGCGCCGGTGGCACCAGCTTCCCAGAAGAACTGTATGAGCACCTTGTCAATATTTGCATTGATGACCCCTATGCTGGCCGAAAGTGCAAGTGGAAGGGCGACTTTTGTGAGCTTCCTGAAGAGTGCCCTGCTTGGCCTTGATATCACCCATGGCCTCCCCAGAAGCACTGATACCCCAAAATACACGGAGTAGGTGCAGCTGTATATGCCGGGCAGAATATAAACCATCTCTCCCTCCCCAATGGGCAAGATTCTACTGAAAGCTAGAACAGAGAGTATGATGATAGATGAATTCCGGAGTACTGCCTCTATCATTGCCGGTATGCTCATCCTGGCCGATGACATCTTTGCGGTATAGTAGGTTCCCGTGAAGCCTATCATGCTGGAAAAAAAGTAGTAGGGGATCAGCTCGAGCGCCACCCAGAATTCCGCCTGGTATTCGAAGCCATGCTTCAGAACAATCGTCCATATGAGCAGGCTTCCAACCGTTATCGCAATGAAAATGCCTCCAAGCGAAAGTTTTATGGCAAGAAGCGTTGCATTGCTCTCCCCGAGGTCTTCCCCGCTTGATATGTTCCTGAGGGTGGCGGTTGAATATCCCAGATCGTTCACAAGCGTGAAGAGCCCCACAAAACCGATGTCGAATGCAAAAATTCCCCATGAAAGCGGGAAATATCTGGTTAGAAAGAATAGGGCAACCACTCCGAATGTGGCATTTACAACATTTTGAAGGAATAACAGCGGAGATTTGGTTGTGAGCAACTTTCCCGCGATTGGAGCAAATAGAGATAAATGTTGTGGTTCAAATACTTCTTCCTTGAAAAGCCGGTTGAGACATGCCATGACCAC
>JAJYZU010000104.1 GCA_021799755.1 Thermoplasmata archaeon | reverse complement strand
CTGGATCCGTCAATATTATGAAAGCCCATTACCAGCAACTGTGTTTTTCTCTCGTATATTTCATTCAGGACTGTCTGGCTCAATGAGTTCTCGATTACCGGCTTCACTATACTTATGTTGGCGCCATATGTCTCTATAATCTTGTCCAGTTCTTCGAAAACTAGTCTGAATCCATGAATTTCCTTTGAGTCAAATTTCCTGAGATCAAGAAAAGTGAGATTCGCGCCAGTTGCAGCCTTCAGAATTAGTGCAAAGGATACAGCCGATCTTGTATTTATCTGCTCCGACAACGGAACGAGTATTTCTTTGTAATCCTCAGCATCGTCCCTTATGCTGAGCGCGGCCATGGGTACTCTTGTTTTCTTCAGGACATAATCGCCTATCTGTCCAAGTATAGAGTTTGAGAAAAAGGATCTTCGCTCAGTCGCCATCATGAGAAGATCATAATTGTGCGATCCAAGCTCCTCCACAATTCCCTCCTTCACAGAGGAAGCAGATCTTATCTTTGGCGTGACCTTGACCCCATTATCTTTACCTCTTCGATATGCCCTTGTAACGATCGCAACCTTGTCACTCCAGGTGATCTCGCTCCTTGAATTCTTTATGGTTAGGGCTGTAATTTCAGAGGAAAATTTTTCCGAGATCCTAAAAGACAGATCCAGAACTCTCCCAGATCTGTCCCCTTTGGCCATAGGAACGACAATTCGATCGATCTTCAGCATGTAGGATCTAGAGGTTTCTAACACCGTTATAGTAATGTATGAATTAATATATATTCTTATTGTAAGAAGAGAAACACTAAAAAGACCAATATTCAAAGTGTTTCAGTAAAAATAATGAAAATTCCATTAAAAGAACGTAATGACAATCTATATCATGGATTCCCTCTTAATCACAATCCCATCCAGGAGGCTCTGTTTCATCTGTGATTCAGTTCGGACTCGAGCTTTTTAACTATATTGTTAAGTGCATGTTTAACTTCAAGCATCCTTGAATTCACAATTTCCCTTATTATGGAAGGGTCAACTCTTGAATATGAGTAATAATAGCCTCCTTCCTTGATAATCTTTTTTTCCTTTACGACCAGTCCTGCACCAACAAGTTTCTGAAGACAGCGGTAGGCTGTAGTACGATCTTTGTGCATCTCTTCAGATATCTGATCGAGATTCTTTTCACTATCGAGCATATAGAATATGCTCACCTCGGTGGGCATAAGATCGAAGAAACATTCGAACATATCCTTACAGGATGCGTTCTTCTTGAGCAACTGGTTAAATGATCCCATTTCTTATATAATATGTCAAACTACTATAAAGTGGTATTGCACAATAGTTACAATACCATAAAATACCATGAATGCATTCAGAACCATGGTGTCAGAAGGCAACTAAAAATATAGTAGTTGTAATGACTGATACCAGGAAGGTAGAACATCCAAATGGAAAACGATGAAATTGAAAATATAAGGAAGAAAATGGCAGAAGAATTGCTGTCCGGAACAAACGCGAAGACAACCAAACCATCAGGTCCTATCGATCTCACAGACAGTACTTTCGTGAACTTTGTAAAATCACCCAAGGTAACGATGGTTGATTTCTGGGCTCCTTGGTGCGCTCCGTGCAGATTTGTCTCCCCGGTTGTTGATGAACTTTCAAGACAGTATTCAACAGTTGCCAATTTCGGAAAGGTGAACGTTGATGAGAACCCAATGGTGTCAAGCACCTTCAGAATTCAGAGCATACCCACAATCATGTTCTTCAAGAATGGCAAGGCAGTGGACGCATCAATAGGCGCTGTCCCGAAAGCCCTCCTTGAAAGGAAACTAAAGGCTCTGATCCAGTAAGGCATAGCCGGTAATAATAATGGAAAACGATTACGACATAATAATCATTGGTGGCGCATCTGCTGGCCTCACAGCAGGAATTTATTCTGCAAGACAGGGAATGAGGACGCTCATCATAACAAAAGACATTGGAGGTCAGGCCCTGCTTACCAATGAAATACAGAATTATCCAGGATTCAACAGCATCGGTGGATTCGAACTGATGAGCAAGTTTCAGGAGCAGGCAATTCTCTACGGATCAGAATTTCTGTACGACGAGGTCAAATCGATCGACAAAACTAAGGGCGGATTTCAGGTCAAGACAACCGACAGGGTACTCAATGCAGCATCAGTGATACTCGCCTTCGGAAAAACTCCAAGAGACCTCAACGTCATCGGAGAAAGCGAATTTGCCGGGAAAGGGGTTTCATACTGTGCAATATGTGATGGTCCACTTTATAAGGGAAAGGATCTGGCGGTCATCGGTCATGGGGATCATGCAGTTCAGGCAGTGGTTTATCTGGCAGGACTCGCTAAGAAGTTATATCTGGTTACCAAATCAAACAAAGTAATTGGAGACGAGGATCTTGTAAGATCGATGGAACAGTTCAGAAACGTTGAGGTGATAACTAGCACAGTACCCGTCCAGCTGAAGGGAACTGATGTTCTCACAACCGCTGTCCTGAAGAATGAGGTTACGGGCAGGGAAACGGAGTTAAGAGTGGACGGCGTCTTTGTTGAAATGGGCTACATAGCAAAGACAGATTTCATAAACAAGCTGGTGAGCCTGAATGGATCCAAGGAAATTATAATCAATTCCAACGGAGAGACTTCCCAGGAAGGGATTTTTGCTTGCGGAGATGTTACAAACATCCCATACAAACAGGCAGTAATTTCAGCGGGGCAGGGAGCAGTGGCAGCTCTATCTGCTTATAATTATATTCAGAGGATTAGAGGCAAGACCGCCTCTAAGAACGACTGGAAATTCCTTAAACCAGCAACTCCACAATAATTCTCCCTTCTATTTTATGGAATAGATTAATAATCTATGAAAAATGCTGATGGGTGGAAATTCCTTCTGCATTGATCAGCGACGGTGAGGTCAGGAATTATAACTCAGTACAGGAATTGCTACTCTCGGGCGCAGAGGAAATAATGGCCGTGGATCTTGACGCCTTTACAAAAAACAGGCTTAATCTTAAAGTTTATGAACACCTGGCGAAATACTTTGATGTCATTGTTCTGAATTTTCCAACCAGGATAAGTGATATGATCGATACAATAATTTCAGGAGCATCTGCGGTGGTGATCCCGGATTATCTTCCTCTGAAGAAGCTTCCTGAATTTATGGAATATTCATCCGATCTCATAATGAACTACAAGATGTCAGAGACAGTTATCCAGTTCTCGAAACTTGGCGGGACCAGATACCTCAGCAAGAGAGAGGTGCCTTTTACAGTCACTGCTGTCTACTACATAGGTGCATTCCCTCCCTCCGGGCCTTATATCAAACTTAAGGATTTTCCGGAAGATGCGATGGCACAGTATATTTAGTCTTCAGTTCCGGATGTAAAGTAATTTAGTCCCGTAAATCATCCCATTTCTAGATCGCTTATGACAGACTTATCTACCAGGATAGCCGGGATATATCTGGGTAATCCTCTCATGCTTGCATCAGGAATTCTTGATGAAAACGGGTATACGATGAAGAGAATCCTTGAAGAGGGTGCATCTGCTGTTGTGACAAAATCAATCGGCCTCAAAGAGAGATCAGGTTATTCAACGCCTGTGGTCGCTGATCTTGGTCATGGAGACCTTCTCAATGCAGTGGGCCTATCAAACCCGGGCATTGATAAATATGGAGAGGAGATCAAAATAGCCAGGGAAGCAAGGAAACCAATTATCGGCAGTATTTTTGGTTCAACTCCTGAGGAATTCTCCATTCTTGCGAAAAAAATGGAAGAATTTGGCGTTTCCGCGGTGGAACTCAACCTTTCCTGTCCACATGTCAAAGGTGAGGGTCTTGAGATAGGAAGCGATCCGGAAATGGTAGAAAGCATAGTGGAAGCTGTGAAGAACAGTATAAAAATTCCGGTGTTCTCAAAACTCAGTGCAAACACATCCAGTATAATGGAAACAGTCAACGCTGCCTCAAAGTCAGACGGCTTCGTTTTAATAAACACCATAAGGGCGATGGCAATAGATATCTACGCAAAAAGACCAATCCTGAGTAATGGATACGGTGGTCTATCCGGGAGATCGATAAAACCAGTGGGAATTAGATACGTATATGAGGTAAAGAAGGAGACTGGGGCCCAGATAATAGGGGTCGGTGGTGTGAGTAACGCTGAGGACGTAATCGAGTATATGATGGCAGGCGCCAGCGCAGTTCAGATAGGTACTGCTGTTGGTTTCCATGGCAGATCGATCTTCAGGGATATCGAAAAGGATCTGTTTGGACTGGCTGAAAAAATTGGATTCTCCAAGATATCAGATCTGGTGGGTGCTGCTTTATGATGGAAAACGTGAAAATAAAATGGAAGAAGGAGGAAACTCCAACAGTATCCACACTGGGATTTGAATGGGCC
>JAJYZU010000103.1 GCA_021799755.1 Thermoplasmata archaeon | reverse complement strand
TCGCTTATGGCCTTCATGACTGCAACTATAACTGCGTCAAGAACTGCTGCCAGTGCCACGAGCACGATCATTATAACAACAAGAGAATATCTGTTTATTCTGAAATATTTCCTGATGCCTTTCTCTTCCATCCTTTGGTTATAATATGAGAATAAATATAGTTATACATTCAGATTCGATCTCATCCTCAACATGGGATTGTGGAACAGATGAGTTCCAAATAAACATTCACCAGATGAAAATGATATCCCCTCTCCTGAATACGGTATTCGGGATACGCTACTGCAGAGTGAGATCACTCCCCAACTGAAACCTCTAAATGAGTCATTTACGGGTTTTCGTTGGCTTCTCGGTTCATGCGATGTTGTAAATTTTCCCTAAATAACCGAGAGATGGTAAAGTATTTTATAAACAGAAAGATGTGAGTGCAATGGACTCAACGAGAGTCGTGTGGAAGGTCAGCGTTCTTGGTCCGGATGGATCGGGGAAAAGTTCCCTAATTTCTAGGATAATCTATGATTCTGATTCTCCTGACATCCAGCCGAGGAGCATCCTCAAGAAGAGCCTGTCCATCGACGACAGAGGAAAGAAGATACTTGTGGATCTCCTGTTTCTGGAGATAGATCCTTCCAATGGTGACGATAAACTTGTAGTGGGTTCAAATGCACTCATAGTCACCGCCGATCTCACAGACGAGGCCACCCTTTCTGATGCCGAGAAAATACTGCGTATGATTAACCGCACCGGATCAAAATCATTCATTCTCCTTGTAGCCAACAAGCTCGATCGCAAATACGAGGCGAAATTCTGGACCGAGGATCTGGATGCAATTTCAAAGAAATACGATGTACCATACGTAGTGGCCAGCGCAAAGAATGGAGACGGTATAGAGGACCTTACTAAAATCCTGACAGGCCAGCTTCTTAAGAGATTCCTGAAGAAGAGATTAAATGCACAGGGCAATTAGCAAATCTATTGTTTTTTCAATCAGGAACGAAAAATCAGCGTCATTCCTGCAGGGTAAATACAGGGTTGGCAGGATACTGGATGGAGTGCTGCACCTCAGTCCAATGGAGGCAATGTACCTTTTCACCAAAAAGAGAATTGTGCCGGAAAATCCATCGCTCAATTCAGTTGTTTCGCTCGTAGGCATTCTCTTTGATGATGACAGGAACCTTGATGTTTTCAGAATTTATGAATATCTCAAGAACAGTGGTCTCGTGGTCAAAATTGAGAGCGACAGGCTGTTTTTCATGAAACAATCCGAACATAGTTACCTTGGGCCTGTGATCGTGAGACGCGAGTTTTCCGAGGAAAGCTTTGAATCCCTTTATTCCGGTGCGCCATCCATTTATTCCGTGATAGACGAACAGAACGACATGACCGTCTACCGCACCTCGGTCTATGATCCAAAAGGTACAGCTGAATTTTCCTGGCCTGAAAGGGTTGATGCAAGACCAATAGGTACAAGATACGTGGTATCTTCTGCAGGTTTGCCTGAGTGGTTCGGTGAAGAGATGGGGGATGCGGTTATCCTTTCCTCAACAGATTACAGGGTGCTTTCGTTCATCTCTAAATCGACGGACGAGGTTCCCGGCGATTTTTCCCTTGCCGAAAAAGCCTATCATGAACTGTTGAGAAGAAACTGTATCGTCAGGACCGGTTTCAAATACGGCGCAAATTTCAGGGTATACCTGAGAAGCATGGAGGACCATGCAGAACTGCTCATTTCTGTCCTTGAGAAGGATGAATGGTACAGGTTGAGCAGGGCCATCAGGGTTGCGCATGCTGTCAGAAAAAAGATGATATTTGCAGGCATGCATCAGGGAAGCCTGAGGTACCTATGCATCGAAAGAATAAGCGATATACTCACGCCACAGAAACGGGCCGAAAGTTCATGAGGACAGACCGCGAATCTGATCCGGAACTGCCTTTTTCCTGCCATTCTCATCAACAGTAACGGCAATTGTTTCGCCGGTGCAGAATTCTTCCTGTTCCTTCTCAGAGACTATTCTGTGGAAGAAAGTGAAGCTTGAGTTTCCCACCTTTTTCAGGCTTGTTTCGAGCAGTGGAGAATCGTCCAGCTTGATGGGTTTCTTGAAATCTATGGAAGCGTGTGCGATGACAAAATCAATCTTTTCTTCGTTGAAGCTTCCGACGAATTTCTTGAAGAAGTCTATCCTGCCAAGTTCGAAGTAAGAAAGGTAGACGGCGTTGTTGACGTGCCCCAGAGTGTCAATATCTCTGTATCTAAGCTGCAGCTTTATTCTTGAAACCTTATCCGATGTCATCAAGAAATCCCTTCAGTATGTTGAAGAACTGATCCGGCTTCTCCAGATACAGCGCGTGTCCGGCATTCTCAACTGTCACAAGTTTAGATCCGGCTATGAGATCATGAAGCTTCCATCCCTTTGATATTGATATGACTTCATCCCTCTTCCCCCAGATTATCAGCACTGGACGCTCTATCCCGCTCAGGCTCCTTTCTATGTCACCATATGCAGGCGCAATCAGAACCGCAGCATCAAGCAGATCCTGATTATCTACAATTGATTGAAGTGCGATCCCCCCGCCCATTGAAGGACCAACTATAACCGTATGCTCCAGCTTCAGGGAAAGCATGAAGTCTCTAACAAATCTTGAGCCGCTGGAATAATTTCCCCTTTCTATCTTGTAGTACGGATTCCCCTCTGATTTGCCGAATCCCGGGTAATCAACCTCAAAAACACCGTATCCCCACTGTGTGATCTTCCTTGATGCCTCTATCTTATCCCAGTCCGCGGAACTGAAACTCATGCCATGAAGGAAGAGTAACTTTTTCTCCGCATCTGGATTGTCTTCCTCATAGAATACATCAGCCCCGTTGAGAAACAGTGTCTTCTTCTGAATTGACATATACTCCTTCAGACGGTTGCCTCGAAGTCCTCCACCGTGTATTTGAACTCATCGTAGCTCTTTATTGTGCCACGATTCTTCAGGACCTCTCTTGCAAGAAGCCAGTAGATAACAGCCAGGGATCTTCTCCCCTTATTATTTGTAGGTATCACCAGGTCCACGAACGCTGTTTTATTGTTGGCATCACAGAGTGCTATTATCGGTGCACCCATGCTTATTGCCTCGCTCATTGATTGTGTGTCCGCAAGAGGATCTGTCACTACGACCACCTCTGCCTCTGTATAATTGCTCAACTGTGGATTTGTGAGTGTTCCCGGAATGAACCTTCCGGCTATGGCCTTGACTCCGACCACTTCAGCAAATTTTGTGACAGGTCTGAATGCATACTGCCTTTGAGCCACTACAAGGATCTTGTCCGGATCTATTCTGGAGAGCGTCTTTCCTGCAACGATCAGCATCTCATTGGTCTTCTTGAGATCAAGGATGTAGAGGCCGTCATTCCTTATCTTGAATATGTACTTCTCCATGTCCTTTGATTTTACCTGCGTACCTATATGTATACCTGATTTCTGGTACTCCTCTTCGGGCATTAACATTGTTTCAGCATTCATTGAATCACACTTTCTTGATGTTAAAGGTCATTATTGTTAGCTATTTAATCCTTAATGGTATCTTTCCTGAGTTTCATTTCCTGTGCAACGTAATAAACAGAAATCCAGCATGCAACTTATTGCAGATTCGCTTTCACATTGTACCTGAATCCGTTAATCCATGCATGTCTTTATTCAATATTTTCAAGAATTCCGATCACCTTTTTATCAAAATTCGAGACCGCCTCATCCTTCCCCTTCAGGGAGTGTCTCTCCTTCACGTACTCCATCTTGTTGAAATACAGCTTTGTTTTTCCGTTTCCTGAAACCAATATTCGTGCCGGGAGATCAACCGCGATTGTGTCTGATTCTTTCATAAGTATGGTGCCGCCTGCCGGATTTCCGAAAATTATTACAGATGCAGGATTCATTTCCATCCCTGCGCCCTTTGCAGCTTCCTTGTGATCAATTACTGCAAAAATAGTGAACCCTCCCTGCCTAAGTGATTTCTGCAACCTGTCCATAGCCTCTCCAAAAGATAAATCTACATCTATTGAGAATAATCCGTACGGAAGCTCGTCTTTGCTCATCATACTTCAGTGTTCCATAGTTTATATTGTTTGTTGATGCACCTCAATATGAGCTTAAATTGCAAGCTAGAAAGTCGGGTTTTCTTTTCTTCATCTTCTTAATGAACATGTACGAGACCCTGCTAAAAGTTACATTTATGCTCGTTTTCTTTTCTTCATCTTCTTAATGAACAGTCCAGACTTGAGAAGTGTATAGATTCATTCCCATTCTATGGTTCCGGGAGGCTTGTTTGTGATATCGTATACGACCCTGTTTATTGACGTGTTCTCGTTGGTTATCCTTGTGGACAGCCTATCAAGAAATTCCCAGTCCGGTCTCGAAAACGTTCCGCTCATCCCATC
>JAJYZU010000102.1 GCA_021799755.1 Thermoplasmata archaeon | reverse complement strand
TGGACCGACGGGGATTTGAACCCCGGACCTCTTCCATGCCAAGGAAGCGATCTACCTCTGATCTATCGGCCCCGTGATGTCTACCGTAATGTGATATTTGTATTAAATTTACGGTGCAACACTGATATTAGTGAAAGCGATTTTTTAGAAGTTGGGACAACTCAATTATGAAAGCAAAAGGTTACTGATGCCCAATATATTTAGGATAGACTTTTAAAATAAAAGTATATATCTATAATTCTCTTAATCCACACGCAATGCCTGACTTTGTTTTGAGACGCAGATCGCGAACCAAGCGGCCAATGGTTAAGACTTCAGAGGCTGAGAATTATGATCTGGTGGACCGTTACGATATAATAAAAGGTTACGGTTCAGTTGAAATTCTGTGGAACAGAAACACTCTGGAAAACGTTTATTCCGTCGTTGAACCACAACTAAATGAAGCCGAGAAGAAGTTATTGCTTACTCTTCCAAAGGAAATGCAGATGGTAATCCCAAATCTCAAGGCTTTCACGGGTGATTTCTACGATATGGACATCGGTGCACTTCTGGATGCATACGTGAAGGCGTATGAAATAAAAATAAGTGACGAGTCCAAGGAAAGGATCAAGTATTACCTCAGGAGGGACTTCGAGGGACTAGGTGCCATTGAAGTAATAGTGAGAGACCCCTATGTGGAAGATGTGTCATGTGACGGTTACGGAATTCCTATATTTGTTTACCACAGGAAGTACGGTTCAATTAAGACAAACGTCGTATTTAACACTGCAGACGCCCTGAACTCTTATGTGATTAAACTTGCCCAGGTCTGCGGGAAAGAAATTTCGGTGAGCGAGCCTATTCTGGACGGGGCTACCCCTCAGGGACACAGGGTTCAGGCTATATACGGAGAAGAAATTTCTACAAGAGGTTCAACCTTCACATTCAGGCTTTTCAGGGAAAAACCCTTCACTCCTGTTGAGTTAATCAAGTTTGGAACAGCCAGTGCAGAGATGACCACTTACTTCTGGTATATGATAGAAAATCTTAACTCTGCTCTAATAGCCGGAGTTCCTGCTGTGGGTAAGACGTCAACGCTCAATGCGATGTTAATGCTTGTGCCGCCCGCATCCAAGATATTCAGTATAGAGGAGACCAGAGAAATTAACATTCTTCACCAGAACTGGGTTGCCACTTCAACTAGGGAAGGTGAGTTCGAAAACCAGGATTCCGGCGCGATGAATGCAAGAATAGACATGTTTGAGCTTGTAAAGATGGCAATGAGGCAGAGACCCACATATATAGTGGTCGGAGAGGTAAGAGGCAGGGAAGCCTCATCGCTGTTTCAGGCAATGTCCACCGGTCACACCACATATTCCACCATACACGCAGATTCCATGGAGGCTACAGTAAACAGGCTGGAGAGTGCGCCACTGAACATTCCCAGAATAATGATAACATATTTGAACACGGTTATATTCAATAAATTCGTGAGAAGCGGAGATGCAGTGAACAGAAGGATCACTGAAATCGATGAGATGTCAGGATTCAATTCAGAAACCAACGAAGTGGTATACAACAAGGTGTTCAGCTACGATTCATTCAGGGGAAAGCACTCTTTCATGGGATTCAGCAACCTGTACAAGAAAGTGCAGTTTACCAGAGGCTTAACGGCATCTCAGTTTAAGGCGGAATTTGATGAGAGAAAAAAGCTTCTTGAGGAAATGGTCAGGTCAGATATTACAAATTATGTTGAGATCAGCAAGATTATAAACACCTATTATAGGGACCCAGAAAAGGCAATGTTAGCGGCATCTGGAGGAGTTTGATGGCAGAGGACGATAATCATAGAAGAATCTCAAGAAAGAAAAAGGGGCCGAGTGGCCCGGTAATAGAGGACCTTAGTGGAAAAAAGAGCGTGAGTCAGAACGCCAATGAAGACAATCCTCAGCAGAACATGACATCATCCCCGGAGAATTCTCCACAACCAAACCCAGAGCAGAGTGAAGAGCAAAATGAGATTGAATCAAGTAACGTGCACAATGGCAAAGACATAGCCAATCAGGAGGCTGCGGGTGTAGTTCCTGAATCAGTTTCTGATTCGCAGGGATCGGAAGAAAGCCCACAGTGGAATGCTGCTGACGCCGGATCAATGGATAACGTCCAGCAGGAGACTGAGGAAAATCCTGAACAGACAGCTGAAGAATCAACTTCTGAATCACAGGGATCAAGCATGCAGTCCATCTCGGACCTTGATCAGAGAGAAAAAGAAAAATCAGAACTTCTCGAGAGGGCAATTGGTGCAGAGAAGGGAACAGAAGCCGGTGAGGGTGTAAACGAAGGAAAGTTATCCGTTTCCCGTGGAAGAAGATCAAAGGATAAGTCCAAGTCTAGGTCAAGCCGGAAATCTTCGGTAAGCGCCAGATCTGAACAGAAGGGTAAGAGAATTTCCATGCCCAGGCTGTTCGCAAAGAAGAACAGGGGAAAGGGAGCACAGGCTGCTCTTGACACGGTAAATGCAACATCAGATTCAACCGGGCAGGTGAGCAGGCTGATATTTACAAGACAGCTTATAACTACGAAGGATAAACTTTCTCCCAGCTCAGAAAAAACGCGTTCATCCAAAAAAATGACTGTCATTACAACAGGAAGGGTTAACGTTGCCCTTCCAAATCCTTCGCCTGCGCTCAAAATTTCCTTAAGGTTTTTCAGGACTTATTTCGAGAGTAGGGCACAGAGGTATTCAAAACTCGAAGAGAACCTGCGGAAAGCCAAGATGCCATATTCCGCTGTGCAGTATTTATCATTTGCAACATTCATATCAATTGTGATTGCAGGAGTGATCGCTGCATTCAGCGTGTTTCTCTTTATTGTTCTCGGGCCGCTGGGCATCCTAGCAGTCGTGTTTGGGGGGGTCGGTATAATGGCATTTGTAGGCGTTTTCCTTTCACTACCTTCCTCTACGGCGAACAAGAGAAAGAAGGATATTGAATCAAAGATACCGATTGCCATAAGTTACATCGCGACCATGGCTTCAGCCGATATGCCGATCGACGTCATCTTAAGGGAACTTGGGGAGAGCCCAGAGTATGGTGAGGTTGCGAAGGAAGCAAAATCAATATCAATGTCGTCGAGAGTATTCGGTAATGATATAGTAACGGCCATGAGGGAAGGAGCGAGGAATTCCCCTTCCAGAAAATTCTCAGAATTTCTTCAGGGGATTGTTACAACTGTAACTTCCGGAGGCAACCTGAAGGAATACTTCAAGGCAAAGGCAACCCAGTACCAGGATGAGTTAAATACAATAATCAAGAGTAATGCGGAGTCCATAGGAATACTTGCTGAAAGTTACGTAACGGTGGGCGTCGCCTTTCCATTGATGCTCATTGTCATACTCGGGGTTGTCGCTGCACTTGAGTCAGCGTCAACGGGCATGGCAATAGTGCTTTATCTCATTGTCCTCATGATTATCCCTCTGATTACCATAAGTTTCTCATTCCTCATCTCCAGCACAATAAAGGAGGTTAACGTTTGAAGCAGAAATTCAAGGCACTGATTCTTGCCTACATAGGTGCGATGATATTCATCATCATCTATCTCCTGATAACGGTGGCGTATCCCACAGTCCATTTCAGCACTCTGTTTAGTTTCTCCATCTTCATCGTTATAATCTTTATTCCTTACGGTTTCTTCGATAATCTAGAGATGAAGAGACTTTATGACGCGGAAAGGAGGGTTCCAGATTTCCTGCGCGATCTGGCAGAATACACCACTTTTGGTATGCCTATTTCAGCAGCAATAGTCAGGGCATCATCTGCTGATTACGGAGCTCTATCGGATGAGATCAAGAGAGTTGCTTCAATGATCTCATGGGGTATATCAGTGGAGGAAGCCCTCAAGGACTTTGGAAAGGATATAGGATCGGAGAATGTTGTTAGGGCGGGGAAAATCATCATAAAGGCGAGTGAATCCGGATCGAACATATCAGACGTTATGACAATGGTGTCGGAATTTACTTCACAGATGCAGCTGCTCAGGAACCAGAGATTTGCGGATATGAAGAATTATACCATGGTTATGATGATATCCTATGGTGTTTTCCTGTTTGTGATCCTGACACTGGATATTGATTTCTTACCGAAGATTGGTTCCGGGTTTTCACTTGGAGGTGGCGCTACCACAAGCGTTGCTACGATAAAGAACGTTTTCAACATAGGGCTGGTTGTCCAGGGCGGTGGAACCGGCATTATTTCAGGGGTTCTGAGGGATGGTAGAATAAGTTCCGGAATATTCCTCGCCGGTATAATGCTTACAATCAGCATTGTTATACTTCTAATCATAGGTGGGATATAATGTTCAGAAGAAGACAGATTGAAAAGGGCGGGGAACTTGAAATCAAGCTATCAGAGGTCTCGGAGCCTGATGATCTTTCGTTTTATGAGGTGGAACCAGGCCTTGTTTATTCAAGGATATTTGTCGACAAGAAAGATAAGGAGATCCACTATCATCTGATAGAACCTTACCT
>JAJYZU010000101.1 GCA_021799755.1 Thermoplasmata archaeon | reverse complement strand
TCTTTTTCGAAGGCAGGAGGATGAAATCCATTGATGCATTGAATCTTGCAGGAATAAAGAATCATATATTCTTAGAGAAGGAGGGTGTTGCCTTCATTAATGGAACATCGGCAATCAGTGGTATCCTGGCAGTGGCAATTCATGATGCAAGAAAACTTATTGCTCAATCCATAGCAGCAGCATCCATTTCGCTGCAGGCACTTAAAGGAACAACCAAGGCATTCACTGAGTGGGTTGTGGAAACACGAAGTCACAAGGGTCAGGCGAAAGTCTCTTCCATGATGAGAAATTTGCTTACCGGATACGCAGACAACAAGACCCGCGTCCAGGATGCATATTCGATAAGATGCATTCCCCAGGTTCACGGGGCCGTCCTTGATACATTGGATTACTGCAGTTCCGTTCTGGAACGTGAAGTCAATTCGGTGACAGACAATCCTATCCTCAATGAGGAAGAGGTCATTTCAGCCGGAAATTTCCATGGGGAACCTGTTGCACTGGCCTCAGATTTTCTGTCAATAGCACTGACTGATCTTGGAAACATAATAGAGAGGAGGATCTTCCGGCTGACCGACAGCAGTCTAAGCGGTCTTCCTCCATTCCTGACTGAGAAAAGTGGGCTTAATTCCGGGATGATGATTCCGCAATACACGGCAGCTTCTCTCTGTAACATGAATAAGGTGCTTGCACATCCTGCCTCGTCAGATACTATACCCACATCTGCAAACCAGGAGGATCATGTAAGCATGGGAATGAACAGCGCTTTGAAGCTTTCGGAGATCATTAAAAACCTTGAATCCATTGTTGCAATTGAGTTTCTTGCTGCTGCTCAGGCGGCTGATCTGTCAGGAGTGGAATTATCTGCCGCTGGAAAGAAAATGTTGCAGAGTATCAGGAAAAGCGTTAAGCATTTGGATGATGACAGGGAACAGCATACTGATATCGTAAAGATGCTGGAATTAATGAGATCAGAGGAGTTTAATTCGCTGATCCCTGAACTGTGAAATGTTTACGTGATTGATACCATGGCAAGAATTCCGTCTGTTTTCTTGAAAAGACATTTACTGATAGGTATTCGCCTTGCGATCTTATTGAAAGCGGTTATATTTTGCAAAATGGCATGCCCTGTCGAATCTGTCTCGTGAGAATAACCTGGAATCAGCCGCAATTTTTAACATGAAAACATATAGTTTCGTCCGTAAACGCGTGCATCAAATATTTATACACAATGAAATTGCACCTCAATGACCAAAGAAGAAGGCAGTATAGCGATAAAAAAAGGACAGTTGTTTTGCGATCTCGTCAAGAACGATCGCGACTGCATAGCTGCAAGATTCAATGGTGTCCTTTATGATCTTTCATCTGAATCTCCGGGTGACGGGGCATTTGAAAAGATATCCGTACATTCAAAGGATGGCATGAGGATCTTAAGGCACTCCGCAGCACATCTTACAGCACAGGCGGTAATGCACCTGTATCCAAAAGCTCTCCTCAACGCAGGTCCGCCAACCGAAGACGGTTTTTATTATGATATCATGATGGATCCGATCTCTTCTGACGATCTTGTAAAAATAGAAGAAGAGATGAAAAGAATAGCGTCTGAGGATCTTAAGATCGAACGGATAATTTTTTCAAAGGAGGAACTTTTGAAAAAATTTGCATACAATAAATTCAAGATTGACAAGATAAGAGATAATGTTCCGGACCATGGGAGTTCTTCCGTTTACAGACAGGGCGATTTCATAGATTTCTGCACCGGACCACATGTTCCATCAACCGGCTACCTGAAACATGTGAAGCTTCTTTCGCTTGCTTCAACAAATTATAAGGGCGATGAATCCCTGGAGAAAATGGTAAGGATTTATGGAACTGTTCAGCCGACCGAGAAGGATCTCAGAACATACCTGGCGATGAGGGAGGAAGCGCTCAAGAGGGACCACAGAAAGGTGGGGCAGGAACTAGATCTATTTGTTTTCAATTCTGAGCGTGCACCTGGCTTCCCGCTCTATACACCGAATGGTACCGTCATACGAAATGAACTTATTGCATACATGAAGGAACTTAACACAAGAAACGGATGGCAGGAGGTCACAACCCCGCATATTTTCAGGGATACAATGTGGAAACAGTCAGGCCATTATGCAAAGTATAAGGAGAACATGTATACATTCTCGCTTGCTGATGGTACCGGATATGCAGTGAAGCCAATGAACTGTCCAGGCCATATCACAATATTCGAGCGTGAACCCCACAGCTATCGGGACCTTCCAGTCAAGTATTCTGAACCGGGACAGGTATACAGATACGAGAAATCTGGTGAGGTTGGTGGTTTGACAAGACCGAGAACATTCACGATCGACGACGGTCATGGTTTCATGATGCCTGAGCAGCTTGTCGATGAAATAGGCTCAATAATAGGCATGACAATCGAAACTTTCAGGCTCCTTGGAGAGAGCAGGCTCGAGTTTGAGCTGAGTGTGATGGACGAGGATCATCTTGAAAATTACCTCATAAGCTACGAATGCAAAAAGTGCGGTTCTAAGTTCGAGGCCAGAAAGGTTGTTTCATCCGACAATTTACAGTGTCCAACCTGCGGCTCACCTGATGTGGAACCGGATCTGAGCAAATGGAGACAGGCGACAGAGAGTCTCAGAACAGCACTCACAAAAGCTGGCATAAAGTATGAGGAACTCAAGGGGGAGGCTGCGTTTTACGGGCCGAAAATTGACGTCCACGCAAGCGATGCGATAGGAAGGATGTGGCAGTGCTCGACCATCCAGGTTGATTTCATGCTTCCTGTAAATTTCAACCTTGAATATGTAAATAGAGATGGAAAAAAGGAGAATGTGGTAATGATCCACAGAGCCGTCTTCGGGAGTTACGAAAGATTCATTGCTATACTGCTCGAGAATTTTGCCGGTAAGCTTCCCACATGGATTGCGCCTGTACAGGTATTCATTGCGCCAGTTTCTGAGAAATACAACGATTACGCCAGATCAGTCAATGACCACCTTTTGAAGGAGGGGTTGCGGTCTGTTGTTAATACCGACACTGAAACGCTCAACAAAAAATTAAAGATGATCAGGGAGAAAAGGCCTTCCTATATCCTGGTAATAGGCGAGAGGGAAGCTGATTCATCTTCACTTACCGTGAGGAACCGGAAGGACAGGCAGCAGACCGTACCAATGGATGTTTTCGTAAATAAGATAAAGAAGGAGATATCTGACAGGTCAATAGATCAGTATCTTTAATTACGATGATGGAGCAGCGACCTGTGCCGTGACTTTTTTAATCTCCTCTGTGAGCTTTGGAATTGCTTTGTACAGATCAGCATTTATGAAGTAGTCTGAATATTTCACGATAGGAGCCTCCGGATCTGTATTTATTGATATTATAGTCTCACTTGCCTTCATGCCGACAATATGCTGTATTTTTCCAGAAATACCCGCTGCAATGTAGAGATGCGGCCTCACGGTCTGCCCGGTCTGTCCCACCTGGTGCTCATATGGAATCCATCCAAGATCCACGACGGGTCTCGATGCGCCAACCTCCCCTCCCAGTGCTTCCGCCAGTTCCTGGACTATCTTGAAACCCGCGGGCTTTCCCAGCCCCAGGCCACCGGATACGATTATCTTTGAACTGGTTAGATCCAGGCGGTCTTTCTTCTTGAATTCAAGTGTTTTGTGATCCTGCGCCAGCTTCGCCATCTTTACCTTTTTGATCTTTATGTCGCAATCAGGTTTTGAGACCTGCTGTGGCAGTTTGTAACTGCCTGGCCTGGACGTTATCATCTGTGGCCTGTGTCTTTTACAGAGAATCTGATCGATCGTCTTGTCTCCAAACGACGGTCTCCATGCAATAAGGAGCCTGTTCTGAACATCAGCGTCAAGTTCGATACAGTCTGCAGCAACGCCTGTCTTGCACCTTATGGCAATCCTTGAAACAAGATCCCTTCCCTCCCTGCTCCCTGAGATAAGGAAGATACTTGGTTTGTGCTCGAATACGAATGAGGATATGAATTCAGTGTAGGCAACACTGGAGAACCCAGAAAAATCAGTCACGTCTGCCCCGAGAAATATCTGGCAGCCATATGATGCGGCCTCATCGGCTATTTTTTTCAATCCTTTACCGACTGCAACCCCAACTACCTTGTCCCCAAGTTTTTCAGCCAGCTCACGACCTTTTCCAAGCATCTCAAGTGATCCTTTTGTGATGTGATCATTCCTGATTTCAAGATAGACGAAAACATCATGATAATCATTGGGGTTTTCAGGGGGCACGCAGTTTATCAGCTCCACCAAGATCAGTCGCCTCCTGTTGGAATAACGCCATTTTTTACAAGTTCATTTACTAGATCAGGTATTTCTTCCAGCTTGATGAGCTTGGATGCCCTTTTCCGCTCCTCAGGGATCTTCAAGGCGCCGACAAGCGTTGGCGATCCCTTAAGGCCGACCCAGTCAGGTGGAAGCGAAAGTGTGTCGTGATCCCATTTTTCAATTCCCTTTCTTATAGCATCCACCTT
>JAJYZU010000100.1:2986-4523 GCA_021799755.1 Thermoplasmata archaeon | reverse complement strand
CCTGTTATATTGCTGTTTGCGAGCGCAAACTTATGAGCTGTCCCCACTGCCCTCGGGCAATATGGACATGTTGTTGTAACAAACACCTTGATATTTATCGGTTTATCTATCTTTGAAATAATCTCCATGGCCTTTGAGGATATGTTTGTTTCATTTGATGAGACCATCTTTATGTCCTCTATTACGGATCCAAACTCATATCCGGATGGTATTCCATAGTACTTTACCCTGCCGTCCTTGACACCGGACTTTGTTACAACCAGAGCTGGGTACTTCTCAACGCCAAACGCCTTGACTTCCTCTCCGTCTTTTTCGAATATGAATACTTTAGTTGATATCTTGTCTGAAGTCTGGGATAACTCATCGCATATCTGAACTACTTCCTTACAGTATTTGCAGTCCTCATTCTCTGATGAAAAAACGACAAGCTCGACATTATCAACAAGATACTTTTTAAACTCCTCTTTTAGAAACTGAAGATCCTCTTCTCTTATGAGCGGCATAGTAATCCACGCACCATTATTCATTGATATAATAACATTACTTCATCCCCTCAAAAAAATTAATAACTTTCTTCCATTCGTAAATACATGGCGAATCTTGGTCTCAAATATCAGACAGCAAGGTATAGTCTAACCGATCCATATCGGGAATTTCCACAATCCCTGGCACAGTGGAGGAGATTGGCCAGACAAAAAATGTCGGAAGGGGCATGGGGTTACCTTGAAGGTGGAGCCGGGGTCGAAAGTACACTGAAGGAAAACATTGAGTCCTTTAAGAAATGGAAGATTAGACCCAGATACCTAAGAAATGTGGGTGACAGGGATCTTTCAATTTCACTGTTGGGGCGCAGACAACCCACACCCTTTATTCTGGCACCGATAGGTGTGATGTCTATAATCAACAATGAAGCTGAAATTGGTGCTGCAAAAGCTGCAGGCAATTTCGGCATACCCTTTGTCCTGAGCACGGTTTCTTCACACACGATTGAAGAACTGGCAGCAGCAGTACCGTCAACAGAGAAATGGTTCCAGCTTTATCCGGGAAAAGACATGGAACTTGTGAAGAACATGATAAGAAGGGCTGAGAAATCCGGTTATACCACACTTGTTGTGACGGTTGACACAACAATGCTTGGCTGGAGGGAAAGGGATCTTAAGAATGAATATCTGCCATTCCTCAAAGGAGAAGGAATTGCAAATTATGTTTCAGATCAAGTCTTCCTATCAGGTCTTGACAAGAAACCTGAAGAGGATATGATGGGCGCTGTCATGAAATTCCTGTCTGTATATGTTAACCCGGAATTCTCCTGGGGGGACCTTTCCGAAATAATAAAATTCACGAAACTTCCTGTAATTCTCAAGGGGATCACCCATCCTGAGGACGTGGAAATGGGAATTGATGCAGGTGTGAAGGGAGTTGTCATATCAAATCATGGAGGGAGACAGGTGGATGGTGCTATTTCCACGATCGACGCGCTGTCGATGATAACTGATAACAAGAAAGTGGCTGTTGACCTTATTCTGGACAGCGGTAT
>JAJYZU010000100.1:0-2886 GCA_021799755.1 Thermoplasmata archaeon | reverse complement strand
ACTTTCAGCTGATCGATGATGGATGAAAAGGCAACTGCTCAAACATTTAAGTTCATTATAAAACGATGAGTTATTATCGAATAAAACATTTCAAAAACAATGACAGAAAAGATTTTCCTCAAAGACTCTTATATCAAGAGTGCTGACGCAATATTCCAAAAAGCTGATGATTCCGGACTTGTTTTTGATAAAACCGTTTTTTACGCAACTGGCGGCGGCCAGCCGAATGATACTGGCACCATAAAATGCAATGATTCTGATCTAAGAGTTATTGATGTCACAAAGAAGGATGATGATGTATTTCACAGAATAGAGGGCGATGTTAAACTTTCACCGGGGGACAAATGCCACATGGAGATCGATTGGAGCAGAAGATATTCACATATGAGATATCACACTGCAATCCATATAATAGATGCCGTAGTGCATCATAACCCGGAAAACTTTGGTCTGATAACAGGTTCTCAGATTTATCAGGACAGGGCGAGGGTGGATTTCGATTTTCAGGATTTTACGCGAGAAATCGCAGAAAAAATTATTGATGAGGCGAACAGAATAATATCTGAAGGACACCAGGTAAGAATTCGAGAACTTGATCAGGCTGAGGCGTTATCCATCGAAGGCCTGGCGAGGACAGCCCCCGGAAGAGAACTTTTGAAGAGGCTTGATGTTGTAAGGATAATAGAAATTGAGGGTGTTGACATGCAGGCAGATGGCGGTACGCATGTGAACAATACCAGAGAGGTTGGTGCACTTAAGCTGTCTGGAATAGAGAGCAAGGGTCGAAGAAATAAGCGCCTCAACATTACACTTTCCTGATCTTACACAATTAGTGCAATCAATAATAAGAAGCAAGCATTATTGTGACTATGTTTACAAGGAAGGGTGATTCCGGAGAGACGGAATCAAAGGGCGGCGAGAGGATGACCAAATCGTCCATTGCCGTCGAGGTCGAAGGTATGATTGATGAAACTTCCAGCTCCCTCGGGTTTTCAATAGTCAAGTCAAAGTGGGAAGACATTACATCAGATCTGCAGAGATGCCAGGAACTGATATTCAATATGGGCGAGCACATCTTGATTGAGGGGACAGGCAGAATTATTACAAAAAAGGATGTTGAATGGGTCGAGGAAAGAACATTGAGATACAGGGAGGAGATCGGCAGGATTGACCTTTTTGTCCTCCCCGGAGGATCAGAGGAATCTGTGGCACTTCACATGTCCCGGGTTGTCGCCAGGAGACTTGAGCGTTCGGTTGTTGGCCTCAATTCGTCATCCCACCTTGATCCAGTTATTCTGCAGTTTGCAAACCGTCTCTCCTCATTGCTCTTCATGATGGCGCTTGTGGCAAATAAGAGACTTGGCTTCAGGGAGAGGATCTGGGAGTTGAGGAAGACATCAGGGTCAAAATAATAATAGATCCTTTTCCACTGCTGCGAATTCACCAAATTCTTCTCCGAGTGAATGCAGCATCTTATCCTTTATAACATCCCTTTTTGAATCCACGAAACCCATATTTTGCGGATCAAGTCCGCATGGCCTGATCCTGGAGAAACCTTGCAGGATCTCAGGAGAATAATTTATGGCAGCTCCGTGATAGGAAATATAATCATCGATTGCAAGACCGAGTGATGCAACTTTTTTGCCTGCAACCCATATGCCCGGTTCCTCTCCTACATAGGATTCGAAACCTAAGGCAGCCAGCCCGGAAATGATTGCCTTCTCGATCCTGTGAACAAACAGCCTGACATCCTTTCTTCCATCCATCCGCATGTCAAAGATAGGGTATATGACAAGCTGTCCTGGACCATGGAATGTTATATCCCCGCCCCTCTCTGTTTTCACAGGATCGATTCCTGAGAAATTCGATGGATCTGCCTTTCTACCGATGGTATATACAGGCGGAACATGTTCCAGGAAAAGGAGGATATCCGGTATAACGGATGATCGCCTCAACGAAACAAGCTTTCTCTGGATCTCCAGACACTTCGTATATTCGATTATCCCGAGATCAACCGAGAGATTTGTAGTGGAGCTGCTTACGATAACCACCCTCTGCCGATTCATGAACGCCTTCAGACAAAGTGGGATGCGGATGTATTGTCATACCTATGTCCATAAGGGAAAGACCTGACTCAACTGCGAGGCTGATTTCGCTTATCAACTCTGAAGCATGTGGCGATGCGATGCCCCCGCCTGTAATCGTGCCTCCCTCGTTGTAATATAGCCTGTATGCACCTGCATTTGAATTCATTCCGAGTGCCCTTCCATTGGCAGCAACCGGGAAGAATGTCTCCTTCTCGCCCTTCTTTCCTGTATACGCTATCTCAGGATCAGAATATACAACAATCGGCATTGCCCTGTAATCTGATTCCCTGTCCTCGCCGCATATATTGTCGGCAGCGACATCTGCATCGTAATATGCCTTATGTGCAAGCATGGGCTGACCTGCAACATCACCTATAGCGTAAACATTCGGCACGCTTGTCCTCATGTGCTTGTCGACCCTGATGAACCTGCCGTCCATCTGAACATGTATCTTCTCGAGGCCGAATCCAGTCGTATTTGGTTTCCGGCCGACAGTCATCAGAACCTTTTCTGCCTCTATCTTTTCTCCTCCGTCCAGCATTATAACAGCTCCAGGAGAACCTGACACTCCCAGCACCTTTTTGCTGAGCATCACCTTTACGCCAAGCGAAATGAGCCTCTTGTGAACAACTGAAGAAAGATCGCGATCGATTCCAGGAAGAATTGAGTCCATCATCTCAATTATGGTAACATCCGAACCCATTTTTCGCATAGCTGTACCCAATTCAACACCTATGTATCCGCCACCGATGATAGCGATTTTCTCCGGTATCTTATCAAGATCAAGGAATTCCCTGTT